>JBNMGJ010000150.1:0-4651 GCA_050872185.1 Mogibacterium sp. | reverse complement strand
TGTACTTCCCGCTGATTGTCGATGAGGCCCTCATGGTAGAGCCGACAGAGACCGAGGCAAAGGAAGTTCTGGACGAGGCAGTGGATGCCTTTATCGCAATTCACAAGAAGATGATTGAGGCTCCGGAAAGCGTCACCGCTTGCCCGGTAACCACACCGGTTCGTCGTCTGGACGAAGTAGGTGCGGCAAGACATCCGATTCTGAAGTACACAGCAGAATAATAGACATAAAGAAAAGGCGCGGGCCGTAAGGTTCGCGCCTTTCTAAGCAGTTTCTAAGCAGGTGGAATATGACTAGATTGAAATACATTTTGACAGACTGCACTGATCCCGCACAGAATCTGGCGGTGGAGGAATATTTAACCTTCCATGCCGATATCGATGAGGTAATCATGTACCTGTGGCAGAATGCCAACACGGTGGTTATCGGCCGGAATCAGAATCCATGGAAAGAGTGCAGACTGGAGGCCATGGAAGAGGGCGGCTGCACCCTGGCACGCCGGGTATCCGGTGGAGGGGCGGTGTACCACGACCTGGGAAATCTTAATTTTACATTCATTGCAAGGGAAGGCCTCTACGATGTGGCAAAGCAGACCGAGGTGATCCTTCGGGCGGTACAGCTCCTGGGAATCCAGGCGGAGAAGAATGGTCGGAACGATTTGACTATTGACGGAAAGAAGTTCTCCGGCCACGCTTACTTCAAGCGGGGAAGCTACTGCTATCACCACGGGACCATCATGATGGACGTGAACCGAGACGTGCTTTCGAAGTATCTCAACGTGTCCACGGCCAAGCTGAAGTCCAAGGGCGTGGATTCCGTGCGCTCCAGGGTGACAAATCTCAAGGACTACAAGCCGGAATTGACGCTGGAGGAGGTCAAGCAGGCGCTGATTCAGGCCTTTGGGGAGGTCTATGGCGGGACGCCGGAGGAGACGCCACTGCCATCCTTCGAGAATCCGGAGGTAAAAGAACTTCTGGATCGGTACCGCTCCGACGCATGGCGACTGGGCCGTAAAATTCCTTTCGATGTGGAAATCGAGGACCGGCTGGATTTCGGCAGCGTGACCATTCAGCTTCACGTGGACGGTGGGGCGATTAAGGAGGCGAAGATTTACTCCGACTCATTGGCCACTGATGTGTTCCCGAAGGTGGAGACACTGCTGGAGGGTGTGGCCTACAAGCGAAGTGCTTTGGCGGAGATAGGTCTTGAAAATCTAGAGGAAGATGAGAAGCCGATTGCAGCAGCGGTTATCCAGGAGATTGTGCTGCAGATGGAATAATCAGGAGGTAATGAAATGAGTGAATTCCAGTATGATTTGGTGATTATCGGTGCCGGACCGGGAGGATACGAGGCGGCATATGAGGCAGCGGATTACGGCATGAAAGTGGCGCTGGTGGAGAAGGACCTGGTAGGCGGAACTTGTCTGAACCGGGGCTGCGTACCGACCAAGACCATGATGCATTCTTCCGACGCCTATAGAATCGCTACCTGCTCCGAGGGCATTGGAATTACCGCAACAGGGGTAAAAGCAGACCTAGACCGCATCATCGACCGGAAGGAAGAAGTGTCCGAGACGCTGAGAGACGGCATCCTGTTCCTGCTCAAGAAGAAGAAAATCGACTACATCCAGGGAACCGCACAGGTAACCGGAGAGCATACCATTGCAATTTCTGGCAATGAAGAGGTTTCGGAACTGACTGCATCGAATATTATGATTGCCACCGGTTCGGAACCGGCCGTTCCACCGATTCCGGGCATCGACCTGCCGGGAGTACTGGACAGCACCACCCTGCTGGAACTTCGAGGAGAAATCATGAAAGACTTCGTCATTATCGGCGGCGGTGTCATCGGAATTGAATTCGCAACCATCTACAGCGACCTGGGAACCAAGGTGACTGTAGTGGAGGCGCTGGATCGCCTCCTGCCGAACATGGATAAGGAATTGGGCAGAAGTCTGAAGATGAACTTCAAGAACCGTGGCATCGATGTTCACACCAGCGCCATGGTGGAAAAGATTGAGCAGCGGGGTGACCGGCTGGTATGCTTCTACAAGGAGAAGGACAAAGTCCAGGAAGTGGAAGCGGATCACATCCTGGTATGCACCGGAAGACGTCCGGTAACGAAGGGTATTTTTACCCCAGAATTAGAAGAGAAGGTGCTGGGAGAAAGAGGCTTCCTCAAGGTAGACGATTGCTATCGGACCGCCTTCCCGAACATCTACGGAATCGGTGACGTAATCGGGGGAACCATGTTGGCCCATACCGCTACAGCGGAAGGCCGAGACGCCGTGGCCATCATGAACGGACACGAACCGGAGATCAACCAGAACGTGGTGGCCGGATGCATCTACACTTCTCCAGAAATCGCATCGGTGGGGCTAACTCAGGATGAGGCCAAAGCAGCCGGAATCGATGTTAGCGTCAAGAAGTTCCCAACATCGGCCAACGGCAAGACTGTCATTGAGGAGCTGGACAGAGGCTTCATCAAGCTAGTGGCAAGCAAAGAAGATCACACCCTGCTGGGGGCACAGCTCATGTGTGGTCGAGCTACCGATATCATCGGCGAACTGGCCGTAGCCATTGCCAACGGACTGACCGTGGAAGAAGTGGCGAACACCATCCATCCGCATCCGACCTTCGTGGAAGCGGTGTGTGACGCAGCAAGAAGTTAAGCCCTGCGCCATCCTGCTTTTAGTCCTCGGAACAGGCAATCATAAGAAGATTCAAAGAACGGTTTTCGGGAACGGGCAAAAGGTTGCCCGTTCCATTCGAAAACCGTTTTTCTCATCTTCAATGATTGCACCTGTCCCTGCGGAAGCCAAGCAGGATGGCGCAAGGGCTTATTTCGGTGATAAGGCCCTGTGGCTGCTGCGGGTTAACGAAAATCCTCGAGGAAAAAGTACAGCCTCTATTTATATGAATAAAGAAACAAGAATGATTATATCCCACATGGCGGACAAGGCATTGACCATGAACAGAGTGGATTTCCAGGTTTTGGTCATAGTCGCCCCAGCGGTAATCCGCTTATGCACTAGAATGGCGAGAATGATGGCAGAAGCCAATAGCATGATAATTCTATATGTGGGATTGAGTGTGCTGAGTACTCCCCGTTGACTAAGGAGTGCGCAGAGGAACACGTATACAGCTCCCAGAACGGAGAAAATGCGAATGTGTAAGTCCATTTTTATTTTGTTCTTTGTACTCATCGTAAATTCACTCCTATTCCTTAACATTATAGAAATAACGAAAGCAAGCTTGCATAGATGAGTATAGCAATCAAATGTTAAAAAAGTGTTAATTTCGCAACAATAAAATCAAATGAGTCTATTAATAATTTTAAATAATCGCGGTTACCGCAGCCAATACCCCTCCGGATTCTGCTTCTGCCAATTCCAGGCATCTCGGCACATATCGGCAAGGGAGCGAGTGGCGTGCCAGTGAAGTAACTCATGAGCTAGGGTTACGTCCGCGTAGAGTGCCGGAATATCACCCTCTCGGCGGGCGCCGATACGATAGGAAATCGGAAGCCTGTTCACGTCGGTGAATGTTTTTACCACATCGAGGACGCTGTAAGGGGTGCCGGTGCCGATATTGATTGGAATAACCCCAGGGGAATCGACATCCGCGGAGGCCGCGTTCGACAGGTACTGCACAGCACTGGCGTGGGCCTCCGCCAGGTCCATCACGTGGATGAAATCTCGGAGGCAGGTGCCGTCTGGGGTGTCGTAATCGCCACCGAAGATGGTAAGTTCCGGAAGAATCCCCGCCGCCACCTGACAGATATAGGGCATGAGATTAGTGGGAATGCCGTGGGGATTCTCGCCAATCATGCCGGATTCATGGGCGCCCACGGGATTGAAGTAGCGCAGGAGGACCGCCCGAAGGCCGACCTGAGAGGCTGCAACGGTGTCCTGGATGATCTGTTCGCAGATGGCTTTGGTGCGGCTGTATGGATTAGAGCAGCGCCCGATGCCAGCATCTTCGGTAATTGGAGATGGCGCGTCCATCCCGTAGACGGATGCGGAAGAGGAGAAAATCAGATTGGAAACGCCGGCCTCTTCCATGGCCTCCAGCACCGATACGGTGGAAGCGATGTTGTTCTCGTAGTAGAGGAGGGGCTTTGTGACGGATTCTCCCACCGCTTTGTAGCCGGCAAAGTGAATCACGCACTGGATTTCTTTGCGCGACAGGATGTCCGCCAGCATGGGCGTGTTTCGGATGTCCATGTCGAAACAGGAAATCCGTTGACCCGTTAACTCCGACACACGGCGAATGGCTTCTGGGGAGCTGTTGCTAAAATTATCTATCGTGAAGACGGAGTGTCCCGACTCTGCCAGCGCAACGGCGGTATGAGTGCCGATGTAACCGGCACCGCCGGTAAGTAGAATGTTCATAAGATGCCTCTTTTCTGTAAAATACAACTACAGTAATTATAGGCAGGAACTTCTGGGAAAACAAGCCGGATGTAAACCAAAAGGCACTTGCAATTTGTCATAGGTGTGAATAGAATCAAACTAGAGAGATAAATCCTGATGAGAAGTGCATCGAATGGGAGAATCCCAGATGCAGAATAGGGGGAACAATGAAGAGAAAGAGGTTTGCGGTCATTGCTGTGCTTTCGCTGATGATGCTGATGACCTCTGTATCCTATG
>JBNMGJ010000014.1:0-18699 GCA_050872185.1 Mogibacterium sp. | reverse complement strand
ATGGAAGGGGTGATGGGCCTGTACGATGGACTGGGAGGAACCTGCGAAGAGGCTTCCACCTACCATTTGGCCCGAACACTGGAAGCACCCATTCTGCTGGTGGTCAATGCCCGGGGTGCGGGACGATCCGTGTTGGCGGAAATCAAAGGATTCCTGGATTATGACAAAGACAATTTGATTCGAGGCATCCTGCTGAATCGGGTGTCTCCCCACTTCGGCGCAACCCTCAAGGAACTAATTGAAGAGAATCTGCACATTCCCGTTCTTGGATTTCTTCCCAATCAGGAGGAGGCAGTGGGAAGCCGTCACCTGGGACTGGTGCTTCCGGAGGAAATCCCGAGAATTCGAGAAGAGCTGCGGGAGCTCGCGGAAACCATGGAGCATTACGTGGATATTTCGAGAATCTGCGAGCTGGCCGAAGCGGCGCCTTCGGTAAAAGAAAATGCCAACCACCTAGTGGCGGCCGGTGGAAACCCAGACGAAAGTCCCATTCGAATCGCTGTCGCGACGGACGAAGCTTTCTGCTTCTACTACCGGGAGAATCTGGAAATGCTGGAGAGACTGGGTGCAGAGCTGGTGACTTTCTCGCCACTACGAGATTCGCATCTCCCAGCGAACATCCAGGGAATCCTGCTAGGAGGCGGGTATCCAGAACTGCATCTTTCGGAACTGTCCGGTAACGAAAGCCTTCGAATGGAAATTCAAAGGATGGCAGATGCGGGAATTCCCCTTCGGGCGGAGTGCGGCGGATTCATGTACCTGGGGGAATCCATTCAGGATGAATCCGGACAGGAGTGGCCCATGGTGGGGGTGCACACCGGAAAGAGCCGGAAATCCAGTGGCCGCAGCCGCTTTGGATACATTACCCTGACATCGAAAGAATCCGGCAAGCAAATCAAGGCCCATGAATTCCACTACTACGACTCGGACGAAAACGGAGAAGCTTACCAGGCGGTCAAGCCGGTGAGTGGGAAGAGCTGGGACTGCATCCTGGAGACGGGAAACCAGATGATGGGATTCCCCCACCTGTATTACCCATCCAATCCGGCATTCGCGGAGGAGTTCGTGGAACAGTGCAGAAGCTGGAAGAAGTAACCCAAAGGAGGAGAAGTCATTGAAGAACTCATTTCGATATTTTGAAAATCGAGAGTGCAAATACTATCCATGCCACAACGGAATGGCGGAGATGAACTGTCTGTTCTGCTACTGCCCCCTTTACTTTCTGCCAGACTGCCCAGGAACACGAGAACAGATTGAGAAAGACGGAAAGATAATCCAGAGCTGTTTGAACTGCGACTACCCCCATCGCCCGGAGAACTACGGAAACATGATGCGTTTTCTCAAGGAGGCAATTCAAAACACCCAGAAAGAATTGCCAGAAAGGAACACCAGCCATGATGAAGGCAACAGAAATTGAAGACATTCTGACGGGAAATCAACCGATTCCGGCATTCAACGGGGGAGTCTACCAATCCATTCAGAACCGCTGGGATCAGATTGCGAAGCCCCTTCGGAGTTTCGGAAAACTGGAGGAAGCTCATGCTAGAATCGGTGCCGTTCAAGGACAGAGTGTCCCGGATTTCCAATCCATGGAACTTCTGGTCTGCTGCGCCGACCACGGAATCGTGGAGGAAGGGGTTAGTCAGTCGGACCAGTCTGTTACCGCCATCTGCGCCGAGAACATCGGAAGGGGTCAGAGCACTGCCGGAATTCTAGCAGCGTCAGCGGGAGCGGGCATCGCCGCCGTAGATGTGGGGATGAATCAGCCGGAACCGGTGCCGGTTACCCGGTACCGTCGCGTGGCAAAAGGAACCCGGAACTTCTTAAGAGAACCGGCCATGACACAGGCAGAATTTCACCAGGCCCTTCAGGTGGGACTGGATCTGGTGAAAGACAACAAGAGGCGTGGAATCACACTACTTGGAATCGGCGAAATGGGAATCGGAAATACCACCTCCGCCGCAGTGTTAACCGGAAAGATGCTGCACCTGACCGCCCATGAGGTTCTGGGGCCTGGGGCGGGACTTTCCCAGGAAGGGCTATCCCGTAAGAAAAGAGTCATCGAGAAGGCCATTTCCATGGATGTACCGGAGAATGTGGAATCCATCGCCTGCTCCTTCGGCGGCTTGGAACTTGCGGCCATGAGTGGAATTATTATAGGCGGTGCGCTGTACGGAATTCCGGTGATTCTGGACGGAATGCTAAGTCAGGTGTCGGCGCTGATGGCGGAGCGACTAACCCCTGGCGTGAAGGAGTTTCTCATCCCATCTCATGAGAGCAAGGAACCGGCATCGAAGGCTCTATGTCAGGCCCTGGGATTGGAGCCGATTATCCAGGGAAATATGGCTGCCGGGGAAGGAACGGGAGCGGCGCTGATGATGTCGCTGCTGAAGCCAGTAGACCAGGTATACCGGAAAGCAAAGCGCTTCGATGGATACGGAATGGAACCCTATGAACATTACGAAAGGAGCCCGGAAGTATGATCACGCTGATTACCGGAGGCAGCGGCAGCGGAAAATCTGCTTTTGCAGAAGGATACGCTCTATCTGTGCCCCATTCCCATGCCTACTATCTGGCCACCATGGAGGTAAAGGACGGAGAATCCCAGAAGCGCGTACAGCGTCACCGAGAGAACCGGAAGGATGGAAACTGGATTACCTTGGAGTATCCGCGGAATGTGGGGGCAGCGGTGGATCGACTGAAGTCCAAGAACTCGGTTCTGCTGCTGGAGTGCATGTCCAACCTGGTAGCCCACGAGATGTACCGAGAGGGGGGCATGGAAACCGCAGCCCATTGCACGGCCAAAATCTCTCGGGACATTCGGACTTTGGCGGCGAAGGCCGGCCACCTGGTAATCGTCACCAACAACGTCTTCGATGACGGTTGTGCAATTGACCCGGGTCTGAGGGAGTACCTGACCGCCCTGGGGGAAATCAACCAGCAACTGGCGAAAGACGCAGCGGAAGTGATTGAAGTGGTGGTAGGAATTCCGGTATATTGGAAGAGGAGGAACGGAAATGTTTAAAATCTTGAAGTCCATCAGCGTGGCTTTTGCCATGTATTCTCGGATTCCCATGCCGAAATTCCGCTGGGATACCCAGGACATGAAGTACCATCTGGCCTTCTTCCCCTGGATCGGTGGAGTAATCGGCATACTGGAATACATCTGGTACCGGCTGGTGGACCTGTGGGGAATCGGCGGAACGGCGAATCTCCTCATCGCCATGGCCATTCCCGTTCTAGTCACCGGTGGATTCCATCTGGACGGACTGATGGATACCGAAGATGCACTTTCTTCCTGGCGGAGCCGCGAACAGCGACTGGAAATTCTGGGAGACCCTCATATTGGGGCCTTCTCCGTGATACGACTGATGCTTTTCGGTCTAATCTACGGAGCCGCCCTGTCCGAACTCAGTGGCCCTGGCCGGATTCTGTGGATGGGAACCTTCGTCCTATCCCGATGCCTTAGTGGAATCGCCGTGGTCACATTTTCCTCGGCGAAGAAACAAGGCACTCTGGCCACCGAAGCGGGAACCGCCGGTCGTCGCGGCGTTCGGATGGCACTCCTCTTCGAGTACCTGCTGACGACAGGACTGATGATATACTATCAGCCGGTTCCTGGAGCAATCCTGTGTATCACCGGTTTTCTCAGTCTGGGGTTCTACTTCCGGTGGAGCCGCCGGCGTTTCGGTGGCATTACCGGCGATCTGGCCGGCTGGTATTTGTGCAAGACCGAATTGTGGATGACGTTGGTACTGTTAATTATGACCATTCTAGGATAGAGAAGGAGAACACAATGCGACTAATTATCGGCGGATTTCGCCAGGGTAAAAGCAGCTACGCAGCCGCTCGGTTTCCCGGCTATGCCCTCTATGACGAAAGGAATTACGACGACATACCGGAGGACCCTTCCGAGGGCATCATTCTGAACCACCTCCATCTCATCGTTCGGGATCTCTTGCAGAAAGGAAACTCCAAAGAGGAAATCCAGAAGGGTTTCCTGCAGATGGCAGCGGTAGTGCCAGACATCCTGTTCATTTCCGACGAAATCGGATGCGGCATCGTTCCCCTGGCGCTGGAAGAACGACAGTGGCGAGAGGCAACCGGCCGAGTTCTGATTGCCTTGGCGGCGGAATCCCAGGAAGTCATCCGCATGACGGCGGGGATTCCCCAAGTGATTAAGAAAGAAGCGTGAACGATGGCCCGAACTGTAAGAATTCATTTGATTCGACATGGAAGGACACTGGGGAATGCAGAGGGACGGTACATCGGGCGAACCGATGAATCCCTGTCGGTGGCCGGGCGGAAAGACATTCAGAGTCGGAAGTATCCGCCGGTGGATTTTGTTTTTACCAGCCCCATGAAGCGATGTGTCGAAACCGCAGACATTATCTATCCGGAGACTTTGAAACAAGTCATTCCCGAATTCCGAGAGACGGATTTCGGGAAATTTGAGGGAAAGAATTACGAAGAGTTGAAGGACAACATGGTCTACATCCAGTGGCTGGAAAGCGGCGGAACCCAAGCATTTCCAGAGGGAGAAAGCCGAGGCGAAGTGGCAGAACGGGTAAAAGCAGGTTTCCGGAAAGTGCAGGAGTGTATCCGGAAACTATCCGAAGGAACGCCGGTGGTTTCGGTGGCGCTGGTGGTCCACGGGGGAACGATTATGGCGCTCTTGTCGGAACTCTTTGGGGGAAACTATTACGATTATCAGGTGAGAAATGGAGAAGGGTATTCTTTTGAGTTATCATATGACGGCCTTTGCAGTGGGCTTCGTGCTGGATCTTATCATCGGAGATCCGGAGAACTGGTCCCATCCGGTTCGGTGGATTGGGAATCTGATTCAGAAGTTAACAGCGTACTTCCTGGCGAAGGCGGAGAAGGTGACGGTGGAGACGGAGCGGAAGCGTAAGAAAAGAGAATACGGAAGGTGCATGGTGGTACTGGTGATTCTCATCAGCGGAAGCGTAACGGCGATGCTTCTGCTGGTCGCTTACCGAATCCACCCGCTGACGGGATGTTTTCTGGAGAGCTGGATTACCTTCCGATTGCTGGCAGCGAAGAGCCTTCGGGATGCGTCGATGAAGGTGTATCAGAGGCTGGTGCAGGGCACGTTGGACCAGGCGCGGTACGCGGTATCCATGATTGTGGGCCGGGATACGGAGAACTTGACGGCGGAAGGGGTGACGAAGGCCGCAGTGGAAACCGTGGCCGAGAACACCTCCGACGGCGTCATTGCTCCCATGCTGTACATGGCCCTGGGGGGACCCGTGCTAGGCATGATCTACAAATCCATCAACACCATGGATTCCATGGTGGGATATAAGAACGAGAAGTACATGGATTACGGAAGGGCTGCAGCGAAGCTGGATGATGTTGTCAATTTCCTGCCGGCGAGAATCAGTGGACTGCTGATGGTGGCAGCGGCTTTCCTGCTGAAGCCCCTGGATGGCTTTGACGGAAGAAATGCTTGGCGAATTTTCCACCGGGACCGGCGAAAGCATGCCAGCCCCAACGCCGCCCACACTGAGGCCACCTGTGCCGGGGCTCTGGGTGTGGAACTGGCAGGGGATACGCCCTACTTCGGCAAAGTGGTATCGAAGCCAACCCTAGGGGACAATCTTCGTCCCATCGTTCCAGCGGATATTCCGAAGGCGAATCACTTGATGATGGGAACGGCGGGGCTCTGTCAGATTCTATGTCTGGCAGGAATGGCAGCGATTCTGTGGCTTCGATAGGGAGGAGACAAGTGCACGGCGGAGATATATATCGAAATAGAATTACATACGATTTTTCAGTGAACCTGAACCCGGCGGGAATGCCACGGAAGGTCCGAGAGGCGTTAGAAGATGCGGTCAATCATGCGGGAGAATATCCAGATCTTCAGCATGCCGCTCTTCGAGAGGCGTTGGCGGAGAAATTTAGGCTTCCGTCAGAGTGGTTCGTTCTGGGGAATGGGGCTTCCGAGCTGATTCTGGCGGTTATTCGGATGAGAAAGCCGCAGCGTACCATGATTACCGCCCCCTCCTACCTGGGATATCGGGTGGCCCTTTCCAATGCGGTGCCGGAAGGAAAAGTTCTTCGGATTCCCCTTCCCGAATCCGGTCATTTCCAAATCCCGGAAAACCTGCCCCATCAGATTCTCCAGGAGAAACCGGATCTTCTCATTCTCACCAATCCCAACAATCCCACCGGACTACTGATTCCCAGGAAACAGATTCGAGAAATTGCAGCAGCTTGCAAGCAGGTGGGATGTCTTTTTCTTCTGGATGAGTGCTTCATGACGCTGACAGGGCGGTCGAAAGAAAATTCCATGCTATCCCAGGAACTTTCGGAGTTTCCGAATCTGGTGGTCCTTCGGGCCTTTACTAAGACCTATGCCATTCCTGGCGTTCGCCTGGGCTATGGGGTCTGCAGCGATGGTGAGTTGTGCCAAACCCTGCACCGGCAGCTGCCGGAGTGGAATCTGTCGGTGTTCGCCGAGAGAGCCGGCCTTGCCTGTCTTCAGTCGGAGGATTATCTAGCGAGGTCCTTCGCACAGATTGAAGAGGAGAGAACATTTCTCCGGGAAGGCCTCACGAGGCTGGGATTCAAAGTGGTTCCCTCTGATGCCAATTACCTGCTGTTCCAAAGGGCCTGTCGGAACCCAGATTGGAATCTGGCGGAAAAGCTCCTGACGCAGGGAGTCCTCATCCGGTCCTGCGGAGACTACGAAGGGCTGGACAACTCCTTTTACCGGATTGCGGTGCTGGACCGAGCGAGGAATCAGATTCTTCTGGATAGGATTTCACAAGTGTTGTGAAATCTGATATAATAAAAAATAAATTTTGTTATAAGAACATAAATCCAAGCTGCCGCCTTAACGGGCGAAGCGACAGGAGAAGAAAGGAGAAGCGGCTCTGGCAGAAGACGAGAGCTGCAAAGGGGAATATGGGAACACTTTACCGTTTTGATTCCGATGTGGATACCGACCAGATTATTGCATCCCAGTATCTGCTGTATCCCAATATTGAGGAGATGAAGGAACATACTTTTGAATCACTGGATCCGGCGTTTGCCTCCAAGGTGCAGCCTGGAGATTACGTGGTGGCCAACGAGAACTTCGGCTGCGGATCTTCCCGGGAACAGGCGCCAAGCGTGCTTAAAGCGTTGGGAGTGAAGGCCGTGATTGCCAAGTCCTTCGCTCGAATCTTCTACCGGAATTCCATCAACATCGGATTGCCGGTGATTGTCAGTCCGGATTTGTACGATAACGTGAAGGACGGGGATTCCATGGAACTGGATCTTTCCGCAGGGATTGTTACCACCGGTGGAAAAGAGTACAAGTGCACCAAGCTTCCGCCGTACATGCAGAAGATTCTGGATCAGGGAGGCCTGATTGCGTCTTTGAATGAAGAAAGCGAAGCGTAGAGAGAAGGGGGAACAATCGAAATGGGAATGACAATCGCAGAGAAAATTATCGCCAGAGCGGCGGGGGTGGAGACCACCCATGCTGGGGAGATTCACGTGGTGACGCTGGATCACATGCTGAGCAACGATGGGACCACCCATCTGACCATCGATAAGTACAACAATCTGAAGAATCCGCACATTGCAGATCCATCCAAACTGGTGTGGGTGGTGGACCACAACGTGCCTTGCGACAGCGTGAAGACCGCCCAGTCCCAGAAGAAGATGCGGGACTTCGCTCGGGAACACGGCATCGATTTCTACGAGGGCGAGGGAATCTGCCATCAGGTGATGGTGGAGAAATACGTCCGTCCCGGCCAGCTGATTTTCGGCGCAGACAGCCACACCTGCACCTACGGATGTCTAGGGGCCTTCGGCACTGGCGTAGGATGTACCGACTACCTGTACGCCATGGTCACCGGAAAGTCCTGGGTCATGGTACCGGAAACCCTCCGATTTAACCTGACCGGAGAGCTTCGAAAGGGAGTCACCGCCCGGGACGTAATCCTTACAATTATTGGTAAAATCGGCGCCAACGGCGCCAACTACAAAGCCATGGAGTTCGCCGGACCGGGACTTAAGACCCTGTCCATCAGCGACCGGTTCGTTCTGTGCAACCTGGCGGTGGAAGCCGGTGCCAAGACGGGACTGATGCCGGTGGATGAAGTGACCATGGCTTATCTAGAAGAACACGGCCGGGAGCCGGTGGCTTGTTACGAGAGCGATGCGGATGCCAACTTCGCCGAAGTTTATGACATTAACCTGTCGGAGATTCAGCCAGTGGTGGCAAAGCCGCACTTCGTAGACAACTTGGCTCCAGTATCAGAGGTGGCCGGAACGAAAATCAACGAGGCCTTTCTGGGTTCCTGCAGCAACGGAAGAATCGAAGACCTTCGTCTGGGTGCGGAGGTGATTAAGGGCAAGAAAGTTGCTGAGGGGGTCCGTTTCCTGGTGGTTCCTGCCAGCCGAGACGTGTACAATCAGGCGGCAAGAGAGGGCATCCTAGATACCTTTATGGAAGCGGGTGCCATCGTGATGAACCCGAACTGCAGTGTATGCTGGGGAAGCTGTCAGGGTGTCATCGGAGAAGGAGAGGTGCTGATCAGCACAGGAACCCGGAACTTCAAAGGCCGTGCGGGAGATCGGAACTCCTTCGTATATCTGGCCAATGCTGCCACAGTTGCCGCATCGGCGGTGGCTGGAGAGATTCAAGAAGCCTGCTTTTAGCAGAGGAACGGAGAGATAGAGATGGAACACTTTAGCGCAAAAATATACACAATGGGGGACGATATCGACACGGATATCATCATGCCCACCGAATACCTGGCCCTTCCCACAGTGGAGGACATGAAGCCTTATGCTTTCTCGCCTCTTCGGCCGGAGCTGGCGGGATTGATTCAGCCAGGGGATGCCATTGTGGCCGGTAAGAACTTCGGCTGCGGCTCTTCCAGAGAGCAGGCACCGGAGGTGATTAAAGCCATGGGAATTCGGTGCATTGTGGCCAAATCCTTCGCACGAATTTTCTTCCGCAATTCGATTAACAATGGTCTTCTTCTGATTGAAAGCGACCTGCACGATCACGTGCAAGAAGGGGATGTGATGGAAGTAGAAGTGGGTCGCAAGATTACGGTGAACGGAGAATCCTACCCGATTTCTGAACTTCCGGAGAATCTGCTGGAAATTCTAGATGCAGGCGGGTTGGTGCCGGCCATGCGGAAGCGGAACGGATTGGAATAGAAGGGAGAAATCGATGGCAACATTAATTGAGAAAATTCTTCGCCGAAATACAGGGAATAAGACGGCAAAGCCGGGAGACATCGTAACCGTG
The DNA here is from genome assembly GCA_050872185.1 of Mogibacterium sp. Classification (GTDB taxonomy): domain Bacteria; phylum Bacillota; class Clostridia; order Peptostreptococcales; family Anaerovoracaceae; genus Mogibacterium_A. Next base: position 9,422 of record JBNMGJ010000014.1, on the reverse strand, counting down.
GATGTGGACCGGGTGATGGTGCACGATATTTTCATTCCATTCGTGGCGGAGAAGTTCGAAGAGATGGGATTCCAGAAAATCTGGGATCCGGACAAGATGGTATTGGTATACGACCACATGGTGCCAGCCAGCCAAGTGGATGATACCCGTCATTTCCGGAAGGGGGATGAGTTCGCTGCAAAGTATGGCGTGAAAAATGTCCACCGCACCGACGGCATCTGTCACCAGCTGATGGCGGAGAAGTACGTTCAGCCAGGAGACGTGGTGTTCGGAACCGACAGCCATACGGTAACCTACGGGGCGCTGGGGGCTTTCTCCACCGGAATCGGGTACACAGAGATGGCGGGAATCTTGGGAACCGGCCAGCTGTGGCTTCGGGTGCCGGAAACCATCCGGGTCAATATTGAAGGAAAACTGCCGGAAGGCGTCACCTCCAAAGACGTGATTCTGACGGTAATCGGCGACATTACCGCCAGCGGAGCCACCTATCAGTCCCTGGAGTTTGCGGGTTCTACGGTGCAGAACATGTCGGTGGCCAGCCGCCTCACCATGTCCAACATGACGGTGGAGGCCGGGGCCAAGTGCGGCCTTTGCTATCCGAACATGGAGACTCTGCACTTCACAGAGGCTCATCCAATGAGCAGTGGCATTTTCGGCGATGATTATAAGGATGCCTTCAAAGAAATCTTTGAGACGGTGCTGGTGCCGGAAGGGAAAGAGTCTGGAAGCTCTGAAGATGCCCACATTCCGGGAACTGCTGGGTTCCTGCATACGGCAACAGGAAGCCGATGCTATGAGTCTTCCCCAGAGGGTACGGAATTCGCTCGGGTGCTGAACTACCGGGCGGAAGATTTCAAACCGGTCATGGCCTGTCCATCCCAGGTGGATGCGGTGCGCCCGGTATCGGAAGAAACCGGCATTCCGGTGGATCAGGTATTCATCGGTTCCTGTACCAACGGAAGATTGGAAGATCTCCACGCGGCTGCCTCCATTCTCAAGGGCAAGAAAGTCGCTCCTTTCGTCAAGCTAATCGTGACTCCAGCCAGTCGGGACATCTACCGGGAAGCCCTGGCCGATGGAACCCTGGAAGCCTTGTCGGAAGCAGGTGCCATGATTACCACCCCAGGTTGCGGCCTGTGCTGCGGAAGAGCCGGAGGCATCCTCTCGGACAACGAAGTGGTGGTGGCTACCAATAACCGGAACTTCCTGGGCCGCATGGGTACCAGCAAAGTGAAAATCTACTTGGCTTCCCCAATTACCGCAGCGAATTGTGCGTTGGCGGGAAAGATTGTGGTTAGTGACTAGTGGATAGTGGTTAGTGATTAGTGAATAGTGAATAGTGAATAGTGGCCGTCGCACTGGAAAAGTGCGGCGGCTTCTTTACGTGTTCCGGATGGCCCTGTGGCGGCTGCAGGTTAACGAAAATCTGGGAGAAACAAGCTGAATTTCGTTAATTGAAAGGGCCCAGCTGGCCCTGTGGCGGCCGCGGGTTAACGAAAATCTGGGAGAAACAAACTGAATTTCGTTAATCGAAAGGGCCCGGTCGGCCCTGTGGTGGCCGAAGGTTAACGAAAATCTGGTAGAAACATGTCGAACTTCGTTAATCGAAAGGACCTGGCCGGCCCTGTGGCGGCCGCGATTTAACGAAAATCTGGTAGAAACATGTTGAACTTCGTTAATCGAATGGGCCCGGCTGGCCCTGTGGTGGCCGCAGATTAACGAAAATCTGGGAGAAACAAGCTGAATTTCGTTAATTGAAGGGGCCCAGCCGGCCCTGTGTGATGCGAAAGTTAACGAAAATACCTGAAGACAAAGTGAAGAGCCTGGTTTGCTATTCATGAACTATACCTCTTCGATGATATTATCAAGGTAGGGATCAAGTTCCTCAATGGAGCATCCGATTCTCTCGGCTAGACGATCCTCTTCTACCGATAGAAGTTCCTCGCGTAATTGGAGCATCTTTTCTCGCTGATTGTAAGTATCAATATCCATAACAACCAAATCACTTTCACCGTTTTTTGTAAGAAAAACAGGTTCTGTTGTTTTTCGGCATAGGTCTGCAATCTCATTGTAATTCTGACGGATTGCCGCAGACGGACGAATATTCATAATAACACCTCCATACATAGTATAATTATGACTATACTATATATGTATAATACAATACGGTCAATGCAAGTAAATCATCACAATTGTCTGCTAGCCCTCCAACCCTAAGGCTACGTTTCTTCCCGCCATGGGTTTTCTATTGTGTTGACGGCGTGATATGTTGGTGGGAACCTGTTTGAGGGCCTTTGATCTCTGGGCGCATCCCGCCACTAGAATCTCGAAATTCGCTGTTCTTCTGATTTCCTCAAAAAAAATGTGGCGGGATGCTACCCGGAAACCCTTATATACGCATATCGTCCCACCACCTCAATCATCCGAAACAAACACAATCCATAATTCTTGTGGCGGGATATTCCCGAAAAGCATGGGTATCCAGCTTTGTCCCACCAACATATCATTGCGTCAACATATTTCCTGACAGATGAAGGTTTACGTTTTGTTTAAATCCCGAGAAAAAAGTAATGAATCCAAGATATTGTCCAAATAATTACACATTTCGAGAATCACCCCATTCAAACTATTCAAAACATATGAAAGATTCCTTAGAATAGGACTATAGAAACTCATAAGGAAAGAGGGAAAGGAGAATCGGAATGAAGTATGTAATCAGTGATGTATCAAAGAGCAGAGTGTATCACCGAGATGAATGTCACTATGTTAGAATGATGAAGCCAAATCATCGAAAGTGGATTGATGATTTGGCGGTTGCCGAAGGCCTATTCTGCCCTTGCAAATGCTGTATTGAAAGAACCGATGGACAGCAAAATCCTTGGCATAATCCAGGCTTATACAATCAGATTAAGAAATATGGTGAATACGAATATGATAGAAAAAGGGGCATACATTACCTTAGAACCGAAGTGGGATTCTGGAAAATATGCGAAAAGCGGAACGGGATGTTAGCACTGTACCGCTTGAACTGTTACGATAAAGATAAGTCTTTCAATGAATTGAAGAGAGGTGCATTCCATCGCCAGAAAGATTGTGCGCAAACAAAGAAATTAGTGTCCCTAATTCGATATGCGTCCGAACACGATAAGGCAAAAGCTCTTTGCGAAAACGATTATCGCAAGCTTCCAAGAGGAACGAAAAAGCAAAAGAAATATTACAAATCTGCAAAAAATCGTGAGCGGCGGCGGTCGATTCGCAGGGTAGAAGAAATCTTTGCAGAGTTAGAGGCAGAAAGGGCGGCAAATTGAATCACACTTTCGTCACACGGAACAGCGACCGACCCAAGCGGAGCGGTCGCTGTTAACAAATAAGTGTCTATTTCTCCGATTTATTTCGATACACAAGGATTAGTATTGCGCTAATGATTGCTTGCAGTACCAGAATAAAAATCAGCGATTGAATCACCGAGGTGATTGCCTGTTGGTACACGGCGGCAGAATTCCGATGCATGGCGGCAACGGGCAGTTCGCCTAGGAGACTCAGAATCAGCAAACCGTACACATTCCAAAATGTCTTTTGGTTATACGTTTTGTCGCGCATGGCATCCCGAGTGTGCAAAAGCATCAGCAGAATGAAGAATACTAGAAATAGATAGTTGAGATAGCGAGTACTCTGTACACGAAACAACTGTGTAAAAACAGCAACGATTATCAACAAGATACCGGCAAAGTTTTCAATATGTGTTCTTTTCATGGTAAAACCTCTTACAGATTATACAGTTGCGTAACTTTTATATGGCCCATATGAATCTCCGGTGCTTGCTTTGAATTTCCATACCCATTTGTATCGCATATATTTTCCAACCTTTGATTTATATAGGGTATACGAGATTTTTCCTCCGGTGCGTTGAGCTGCGAGTGTGCTCAGTGCTGCGGCACCCATTGCAGCAAAGATCATGCGTCCCGTTGCGGCACCACCTAATGCTGCACCAATAACCGCAGCGATAATAGCGGTTTTAGTGCCCTTAGCCCAGGTTATCCGTTTTGTCTTACTCCCGCATTTTTTCCAGACACTTCCCTTTTTTGCTAAGGCAGTGCTATTCGAAATCGCTATTTCACTTGAATCCTCCTCTGATATAGTTCCTATTTTTTTATCATTCAGATATACCGTGGATTCAGTCACGAAAACCTCATCTGTTGTACCAGAACTTAGGTTTGTTACTTTAACCATCGTGCCAGTCCCTCTTTTGGAATAATCATATTGGTATTCAGTATGATTGAATGTAGCAACTGTTGAGTTGGTTGCGGTTGAATCGTCAGTTGAATTCGTTGCATACGAGCAAGGCGCGATGGCGATTGCTATTGCTAGAAACATAAAAAGAATTTTTTTCATAAGGTTTTCCTTTCTAGAACATGAGAGTGGGACAATATCCCTTACTTACAAATAAAGTGTACAACCTGAATGTAACATTTTTGTTAATTATTCAGGCATATTTTATTTGGGGTATTAAAGTATATCAATTAAAGAAATACATATATAGATTTAATTAATATAAATTGAAATTTGAACTAGGGTAGCATAACATAATTATAATATTATTGATGTTGAACATATCGGAATTTCTCTAGAATCTCGTTAATGTGAAGGATTATATCTATGAATAGAAAAGCAACCATACTTATAGTTGAAGACGATTTCAATACGGCAATTGGAATTCAGCGGTTTCTCGAATACAATGGCTATCGCGTCCAAATTGCGAGTAATGGTGAAAAAGCAATTACTATGATGAATCAGTATCATTTTGATTTGGTAATTTTAGACATTCGTCTGCCGGACTCAAACGGAATTGATCTTCTTCGTTCAATGCGTGCGAAAGAAAATTATTCGAAGGTGATTCTTCTCTCGGCACGAAGAGAGAAGGAAATGAAGTTACTGGGGTTGCGATCCGGTGCAAATGACTATATTACCAAACCATTTGATCCAGATGAATTATTATGTCGAATCGAGGTACAGTTGCGTAAATCCTATGATAACGAATGGATACAATGTGGGAATACCAACCTTGCGATTAAAGAGTCATGCATATACGTTAATAATAATAGGCAGGACCTTACCCAGAGTGAAACACTGCTTCTTGGGCTGCTCCTGGAAGATATATCACGTACAGTTACCCGTCATGAATTAAACTCACGCATTGATGTCCATGGAGTTGGACTTTCAGAGCGTACACTGGATGTATATATATCAAGAATTCGCAAAAAACTAGACATAATTAATTCTAATATTAAAATATGTTCTCGAAAAGGAATAGGATATCAGGTTGAAATTAATTAATCTTTTTTTGGGAGGCTCTATGGTTCACAAACTTCGGCGAAACTTTGTACTCACCACGGTTTTTCTTTTTGCCCTCTGTTCCATCATCATTTGTGTAGCATACTCTATGTATGATGATTACGGTTTTTACAGAGATACATATTATGAGCTGAAATGGTTATCCAAGCAGAAGAATCTAAAAAAGAATAATAGAAACTTGGAGAATCAGTTTTCATTTGAAAAAGAGTACTACGGTTATAATCCAATCTACGTTCTAAGGCTGTCAACAAAAGGAAAAGTGTTAGAAGAATTTTCTATTCGAAAAAACGGCGAGGGAGGAATTCCTACTGACATAAAGAGGAAATTGGTTAGAAATTCGATGTCAAAATGGAAAGGGGGGTCTCTAGTGTACCTCCGGGAAGTCGTAGCAAAAGACGAAATTTTGATTCTTGCTACAGACTGTGAAGATTCCTATTCTGGTTGGTATATTAAATGGAGTATCTTGTTGATATTCTTCTCGTTATTAATTATAGCGGAAGTAAGCCTGTTCTTGAGCCGTTTCGTTACAACTCCGGCAAAGCAGGCACTTTCCTTTGAACGTAGAATTCTATCGAATTCTAGTCATGAACTGAAGAACCCCCTTACAGGTATGATTATTAACCTGGCAGTTTTACAGAAAAAATATCCTCAGGACGAGGAAATTAATCGTGCTATGAAAAGCGCTACAACGTTATCTGATTTGGTCCATAAGATGTTGGAGCTTTCTCGACTAGAAGAAGCACCAGAATTATCTGAATTTGAAGAGTTCAACTTATCCTCTTGCGTTCAAGAAAGCGTGGATGACTATGAACCTATTGCATATTCTTACGAAATTGGATTACATTCAGAAGTAGAACCGAACATCTCCTGTTACGGAGACGGAGAGCAATTGCGGCAAATACTCCCACTGCTCCTAGACAATGCGATTAAATACAATAATCCAGGTGGATCGATACAGGTTCGACTCCGTAAAGAACGAAGGAATATCATTCTTGAGGTTGCAGATACGGGGATAGGAATTCGTGAGGAAGATTTGCCGCATATTTTCGAACGATTCTATGTAGCGAATGAAGATTACAAGCAGTCTTCCTCGGGCCTTGGTTTGAGCATGGTTCAGGCAATCGGTCATCTTCATAAAGGGAAAGTTACCGCTACTAGCAAATTAAATCAGGAAACAACGATAACAGTGACTCTGCCTGTGCGAAAAACATACGTGTCTTATTGGCAGATGCGTAAGAACTGAATCCCTTTTTCGTCACGCGAAACAGCTGTGTCAAACCTTTTCAAAAAATGGTACAATAAGACGACATTAGCAACGAAAAGTAATAATTAGAAACGGGGGATTTCATGAACAAGCAACAACTGGCCGCCAAAATCTGGGATTCTGCGAACAAGATGCGTTCCAGCATTGAGGCGAACGAATACAAAGATTACATTCTGGGATTCATCTTCTATCGATTCCTGTCAGAGAAGGAGACAAGCTACCTCAAGGCGCACGATTGGACCGATGAATATTTGCCGGAACTAACAGAAGAAGACGAAGAGACCGTGCAGAACATCCAACAGAATCTGGGATACTACATTGCATACGAGAACCTATTCCAGACCTGGCTGAATAGAGGTGTGGATTTCACGGTAGATGATGTGCGAATTGCGCTTTCCGCTTTCGACCGTCTGATTAGCGAGACTCATAAGAGGGTATTCAAGGGTATTTTTGATACCCTTCAGACCGGCCTTTCCAAGCTGGGAAATACCGCGGAGGCCCAGTCTCGTGCGATTCGGGATCTGGTACAGCTGATTCGAGATATTCCGATGGATGGCAGACAGGGGTACGATGTCCTGGGATTCATCTACGAATATTTAATTGAGAAATTTGCCTCCAATGCGGGAAAGAAAACCGGAGAATTCTATACCCCTCATGAAGTCTCTCTCTTAATGTCCGAAATTGTGGCGAACCACCTGAGAGACCGGGATAAGATTGAAATCTACGATCCTACCAGTGGTTCTGGTTCGCTGCTCATTAACATCGGCAAAAGCGCACTCAAATATCTGGGAAACGCAGACCGCATCAAGTATTATGCGCAGGAGAAAATCAAGAGTACCTACGATTTAACCCGGATGAACCTTATCATGCGGGGAATTGAGGCGGACAATATCATGGCACGGAATGGGGACACCTTGGAGGATGATTGGCCGTATTTCGACGATAACGATCCAGTAGGAACCTATAATCCGCTCTACGTGGATGCAGTAGTATCGAATCCACCGTATTCTCAGGCGTGGTCACCAACCGACAAGGAAAGTGATCCGAGATATGCAGGCTACGGCCTTGCCCCGAAGGGAAAAGCCGATTACGCATTCCTGCTGCACGATCTCTACCACATCAAGCCGGACGGAATTATGACAATCGTTCTTCCCCATGGTGTATTGTTCCGAGGGGGAGAGGAAGGTGAAATCCGAAAGAATCTGATTGAGAAAAACAAAATCGATACCATCATCGGACTTCCGGCCAATATCTTCTATGGAACCGGTATTCCAACCATCATCATGATTCTGAAGCAGAAGCGGACCAACACAGATGTACAGATTATTGATGCTTCTAAGGGATTTATCAAAGAAGGCAAGAACAATAAGCTTCGGGCCTCGGACATCAAGCGAATCGTGGATGCGATTCAGCAGCGAAAGGACGAAAACCGATTCTCACGAGTGGTTAGCCGGGATGAAATCCGCGCCAACGATTACAATTTGAACATTCCGAGATACGTAGACTCTTCCGAAACGGCAGAATCCTGGGACATCTATGCCTCCATGTTCGGCGGAATTCCGATGTCAGAGATTAACCAGCTAGAAGAATATTGGCACGCGTTTCCAACATTGCGGGAAGATCTGTTCGAGCCCATATCCGCAGAGCACTGCAAGTTCAAGACATCGGATATTCCGAATGTGGTACATAACCACGAGAATGTGGAATCATTCCAACAACATTTTCGGGAAGCCTTCGACAATTACGAACTGCATCTGCACAACACACTGATTGATAAGATGGAAGAATTGAGCATTGCACGGACAGAGGAAGCGTTGGCGCAGAATCTTTTTGCCCGATTGGAAAACATCCCCCTAGTGGATTCGTATGAAGCATATCAGCTAATGCACGATCAGTGGGAGGATATCCGGATGGACCTGGAAGTTATTCAAACCGAAGGCAAGGAAGCCATCCAGATGGTGGATCCGAACTGGGTCATCAAGAAGAAGGGGGGCAAAGACCAGGAAGTTCAAGATGGATGGAAAGGACATATTCTGCCTTTTGAACTGGTGCAGAATGAAATGCTGACTGGGGAGCTGCAGGCTTTGAAGTCCAAAGAAAATCGCCTGAGCGAAATTGAGTCCGCCCTGGAGGAGCTGTTGGATTCCCTGACCGAAGAAGAGCGGGAGGGACAATACGTGGGCGACAACGGATGGTCATTCTCTGATGTCAAGAAAGCCCTCAAGACAGGCGATTTGGAGCCAGAGACCCTGGCGAAGCTGAAGGAAGCGCTGGACCTCAACACCGAGGAGAAGGCACTCAAGTCCGCCATCAAGAAGGACAGAGCGGCTCTGGAAGAGAAGACCAAGATCACCATCGAGAACTTGACGGATGAGGAGGCACTGAACCTCCTCCATAACAAGTGGGTAAAACCACTTATCGACAGCATCCTAAGTCTTCCGGGGGAAGTCATCCGGGATCTTCTGGCGAAGTTGCAGGCTCTGGATAAGAAATACGCCAACACCCTGATGGACCTGGAACAGGAAATCCGTGAGACGGAAGCCGCACTGTCCGGCATGATTGATCAGCTGGAAGGCAGCGAGCTGGATCTTCGGGGCCTTCACGAGCTGCAGAAGCTCCTGGGAGGTGAGTTCCATGAGTAGTGCGAAGAAGGTGCCTCAAATTAGATTCAAGGGCTTTACGGACGATTGGGAACAGCGGAAGTTGGGGGAAATTACAACTAAATACGAAAATCCAGTCGCCACTCCACACGATGGCTATAGCAGACTTGGCATAAGAAGTCATGCAAAAGGGACATTCCATAGCT
>JBNMGJ010000193.1:0-3544 GCA_050872185.1 Mogibacterium sp. | reverse complement strand
GTATAGGGCTCTCTGGACTGCTGTCCATCTCGGAAAGTGGTATCTGTAATGTAGATATTCTCCGGCATGTTATAAGGGCTGCGCCGGAAGTTGAACGAAACCTTCGGGATTTCCGTGTATTCAAAGAATTCTCGCATCAGGTTCGGCTGCTCCACATCCTGGAGCTGATAGCTATATGGTTCTTCCTGTAAGAGATGGCTTCGTTCGTTCAATTTCAATTCGTTCATTTTCAATTACCCTATTCCTTTCCCGGACATAATGTCATCTTTCTTTTAACACTTTCTCAAATTGTATACTTGTATTCTAGTCTTTGTTTTTATGCGTGTCAATGGGTTTTTATACAAATTCGGTGTATACTTTTTGTGTCATTGTATGCAATAAAAAATCTGCGGTCATCGATTTTCGTCGATTTTCCGCAGATTGTATACTTTTTTCTGTTTAAGTCTAAATTATTCCCGAACCGCTTTCCATTTGCCTACAGGAACCACTCTGGGTCTTTTCGCTTGCTGTACAGCTTCTCCAGGGCCAAGCCGGATGCAGCGCACATTGGGCCGTGGAAATCTCTGGCTCCCACCGGGCAAGTCCGGACGCAGGCGGTGCAGGAAATGCATTTTCTGGAATCCACCTTGGTCACATCCCGAAGGTTAATGGCACCCATGGGGCAAATCTTCGCACACTCGCCACATTGTATGCAGTGCTTGTTCGGTGTAGGGTGAATCGGCAGTCGAAGTGGTGCTTTGCTGGGCATGGATCCCTTGATATCCAGCGGTGCCACCTTGGGACGAAGCTCCTGAATCATGGATCCGCAGAAGCGGTGCAGCTTCTTGGCCGTCAGCTCGCAGAACTCCTTCACCATCTGAATGTCCCGAAGGTCTGGCCGACAAGAAGCAATCTTCTTGAAAATCGCATGCTGGGACACGAAAGCTCCGGCGCTCAGCACGTCAAATCCCTGGTCCTCCAGGAATGTATATAATTCATACAGCGCATCTCCATAGGAGCTGTTGCCGTAATCCACCACGCATACTGTTAATGTATGGCTTCCATGCATTTTCTGGATCATTTTGACACACGGCAATGGAACCCTTCCGTTGAAGGCGGGCATTCCCACAACCACGATGGTCTCCTCATCGAAGTTCTCGTCTGCCATCAGAGGATTCCGCAGCAAATCAATATAGGACACCCCAATATCATCAATGCAGGTGTCATTCATTCTATTCGCTAATTCTTCAGCTACCCGCTTCGTGAGCTTCGATGTGTCTCCCGAAGGGCTGAAGTACAGTCCTACCACTTTCTTAATCATAGACTCTCCTACGATCTCAATACTCTACCAAATCCATACATTAGAATTTTACCACAGAACCTGCAATATAAATGTTCACAATGTGAAGATATGATGACTCACACCGAAAGACTTGGGGGGCCGGTTCTCCACGCATTTAGGTGCTTGCTTTTACAGGATTTTTACTTCAAAAATACAATTCACTGCTACCATCTGACCTCAAAGTGCTATACTATGAACTTATAAGGAGGTATATGATATGAAAGATATAGAAAGAACATTAAACGCGCAGAAGCGTATCGCGCTGATTGCCCATGACCACAAGAAAGAAGCCCTGATTCGCTGGTGCCAGAAGAATAAGGACATCCTGGGAAATCACTTCCTCTGCGGTACCGGCACCACGGCGCGGCTGATTGCAGAGAACACAGGACTTCCGGTGGAAGCGCTTAAGAGCGGTCCTCTGGGAGGAGACCAGGAGGTGGGCGCCCGCATTGCGGAAGGCAAGATTGACATGGTGATTTTCTTCAGCGACCCGCTGGAGGCACAGCCCCATGATCCGGATATTAAAGCGTTGCTCCGCATCGCCAACGTCTACGACGTTCCATTTGCGAATAACAGAGCAACGGCAGATTTCATGATTCACAGCGAGTTCTTTAACCAGTGCTACACCTGCGTTAGCGAGGATTACACCGACATGAACCGGCGCCGTGAAGAAGATATTCAGAGTGTGATTGACCGGAAATAGCCGGTAAAAGCAGGTTCCTTACTCCCCGGCACGACCGGTATCTCGTCCTGCCACCAGGCGAAGGACGTCGGTTTCCTTCATCAATTCCGTAACGATAATGCCCAGCATCTCGTCTAGCTTTTCCACATCTTCTTCTGGAAATCGCTTTCGGATGCGCTGGCACACCATATTAATATAGTTAAAAATATCCCCGTAATCTTCAGAGTACTTCGAAGTGATGCGAAGGTGGAATTCCCGCTTGTCCTTCTCGCTCTGGATTTTTTCGATGTATCCTTTCTTTACCAGCTGATTCACGCGGTAGGCCGCATTAGGGGCCGACAATGTGGCCATGCTGGCGAACTCGTTCACCGTAGGTTCTCCGAGGGCATTGATAATTTCCATGGAAATCACTTCCTGCTCGGACAGGGATCCCTTGGAATCCTTCCGATATTCTTTGAACACCCGGGCATACAGCGAGAGCTTGAACCGGTTGTAGATTTTTTCAAAATTCCGTTCTAGCATTTCATTTCACCTCATCCGTGATTATATCAGAAAACACGGATTTAGTATAGATTTATGCTTCACCGATGGCAAAGGAAATCTCTCCGGTCACGGCGATTTCTCCCTCTACCTCTGCGGTCACTTCTCCAAATCCCACATTTCCTCTCATTCTCGTTAACTGACAACGGAGATTCAGCACATCTCCGGGCACCACCTGTCTCTTGAACCGGCAGTTCTTGACGCCTCCGAAGAAGGCTAACTTTCCTTTGTTCTCCGGAAGTCCCAGAATGGCCACCGCGCCGGTCTGTGCCAGGGCTTCCAGAATCAGAACCCCAGGCATCACTGCCTTCTCTGGAAAGTGCCCCTGGAAGAAGGGCTCGTTTCCGCTGACGCACTTGATGGCCTCTGCACTTTCTCCCGGTTTCAGATCCGTCACCTTGTCGATGAGGAGAAAGGGCTGACGATGGGGGAGGATTTCTTTGATTTCTTCGTAATTCAGTTCCATATACGCTCCTTTTGTCTCTCTCTTGCGTTCCTGCACAGGCCGTCCTTATACCCGACGGAACAGCAATGTTGCGTTATGTCCGCCAAAGCCCAGAGAATTGGACAGGGCGTACTCCGTATGTACTTCTTTTCCTTCATTCGGGCAGATATCCAAATCGCAATCCGGATCCGGTACCTGGTATCCTGCGGTTGGTGGTGCGAACTGATCTCGCAGCATAGAAGCTGTAATCACCGCTTCCACGCCGCCGCTTCCTCCCAGAAGATGTCCCGTCATGGACTTGGTGGAGGAAATGACCACGTTCTTTGCTTCCTCCCCGAAGGCCCGCTTCACCGCAGCGGTTTCACATCGATCATTCAGCGGTGTTCCTGTTCCGTGGGCATTGATATATCCCACCTGGCTCGGGGTTACGTCCCCATCTGCCATGGCCATTTCCATGCAGGCCGCGGCACCGCTTCCGTCTTCTAATGGTGCGGTCATGTGGTTGGCATCACAGGTGGCGCCGTATCCAGCGATTTCTCCCAGAATCTTCGCCCCT
>JBNMGJ010000232.1:0-2593 GCA_050872185.1 Mogibacterium sp. | reverse complement strand
TCGGGGATGAGGTGGAATACGAAATCCGGCCAGAGGACGGAGACTGTATCATCACCCGCGTTCTTCCGAGAAAGAACTTTCTGAAGCGGCCCCCAGTTTCTAATCTGGATACGTTGGTAATCGTATCCTCGGCGGAGACGCCGGAGATGATTCCCTTGGCAGTGGACAAGCTGACGGTATACTGTGAGCACACCGGAATCCGAGCGATTCTGGTTTTCACCAAAGCAGATCTGGTTCCGGAATCGAGAATTCAAGAGCTGAAAGATATGTACCGAGAAGTCTATCCAACTTTTGCAGTAAGTAACCGGACAGGGGAAGGAATTCCAGAACTCCTCCGAGAAATTTCCGGGCAGAGCGTGGCACTGGCAGGCCCTTCGGGGGTCGGCAAATCCACTCTTCTGAACGCCCTGGTTGCGGATGCGGATGCCGAAACCGGTGGCCTTAGCGACAAGACTGGACGGGGAAAGCATACCACGCGGCACGTGGAGATTTTCACCCTAGACGGCGATACTTATATCTACGATACGCCGGGATTCACCTCTCTGGATCTTCCGGAGATGGAGATGCTGGAGCTTCGGGAGTTGTTCCCGGAAATCCGTACATTGGGGCAAGGCTGCAAATACGGAGACTGTGTTCACATCAACGAACCGGGATGTGAAGTGAAGGCCGCACTGGAAGAGGGCGAGCTATCCCGGACAAGATATGATAGTTATTTGAAAATGTATGAAGAGGTTCAGAAATGTCAAAAGTAGCACCATCAATTCTATCTGCAGATTTCTCCAAGCTGGGAGCAGATGTGCAGGAAATCTGTGAATGCGGCGCAGACTACATTCACGTAGATGTAATGGACGGAGCCTTCGTTCCGAATATCAGCTTCGGAGCCGGCGTCATGAAGAGCTTGAATCAGGTGGCAACCATTCCCTATGATGTCCATCTCATGATTGAAGATCCAGACCGGTATATTGAGGACTTCGTCACACCGAACACCGAGTTCATCACCGTGCATCAGGAAGCCTGTCGCCACCTGGATCGCACCATCCAGCATATCAAAAGCACCGGATGCAAAGCCGGTGTAGCGCTGAATCCAGCCACACCCATTGTCATGGTGGAGGATGTTCTAGACAAGGTAGACATGATTCTGATTATGTCTGTGAATCCAGGTTTTGGTGGACAGAAGTTCATTCCGAGGGCACTGGATAAGATTCGGAGACTTTCGGAAATCCGAGAAGCCAATGGATATGACTTCGTCATCGAAGTGGATGGCGGCGTGAATACCGTGAATTGCTCGGATTTGAAGTCGGCTGGAACCGACATCCTTGTAGCAGGATCTGCAGTCTTCAAGGCAAAGAGCCGGAAGGAAGCGATTCAGATTTTGAGTGAATAGTGGCTAGTGATTAGTAGCTAGTGGCTAGTGGTTAGTTGAATGTAGGGAGTGTCGCACGAGAATGTGTGGTGCTCCTGTTTTTGATTTTTGAAAAGGTAGGGTAGGTTTCCGAGTATATTCTGTCAAGTGAAAACGATTATTCGGATGCTTCTATGTTCACTATAATGTCGTTTCCTTTCTGCTTTATAGTGAAGATTTCGGTTGACACAGCGTTATCGGTCGGGGAGTTTCACTATGTCTGAATGTTCTAAAGCCTTTGAAGTGAAAAATCGTTCCTGTTTTTAACATCTTCGATGAAATCTTCACTCTAAAATTCTTGATAAGAACGTGGATAGTGAATTTTTCAGACAAAGAGTATTTCGCCCTCTTTCAATTTCACTATGAATATTTCGTTCTTTAGTTCGGTAGTGAACTTTTCGATGAATGAGCGAAATCTGTTATGGAAATTTCACTCTAATTATTATTAAGGGCCGTTTCATAGTGAATTCTCGGCTATAGGCCAAGAGGCCCTTTCTTCTTGCAAAGAAATAAAGATAAATATTTTGGGCTCTTGTATAGAAATGCATACATATGATAAACTTCGAGGAGAAGGACGTAGCCACTGGAAAGAAAGGAAGATTTTATGAAGAAACGTAATTTACTAGCGAGTTTGCTGACAACCTTGGGCATCATGGTGATGGGAACCCTGGCCGTGTCCGCAGATTCCAAGGGAGTTGCACAGACTTATTCGTCAAAGAATCCAGCGCAGGTTTCTGCGACTCAGGAGCTGAGTCAAAATAAGGCGGCTACCAGTGCTATCCAGGGGAAGAGTTCAAATCTAGCGTATGCTACCGGCACTCAGGCGAATGCGAATTGTTACAAGATTCCGGTCTATGGGAATGTGCTGGTCAACGAAAGCAAGAAGGCCATGAATCTCATCAATCAGTACCGGAAGGCCAAGGGCAAGAGTGCAATTGTCATGGACAGCCTCTATGAGAATTATTCCCTGAATCGTGCGGCAGAAATTTCCCTGTATTACGACAAGATGCGCCCGAATGGTACTCCGGGAGCCGATCTGCTGTTCGGATACTATTCTGAAGATGATGGTGCGGACATTACCTATTGGTTCAACAACGAATTAGACTCCGAGATGAAGGAATTACTTCTGGGTGATGACTGGAAATCCGGTTGGGTAGGCGTGTTCCGTTCGCAAGATGGATACACCTATGT
>JBNMGJ010000041.1:0-11745 GCA_050872185.1 Mogibacterium sp. | reverse complement strand
GAGAAAAGGACGAATGGCAGAAAATAACAAAGCAACAATGGAGAAAATCAAGGCACTGTGTAACAATCGTGGATTCATTTTTCCGGGATCGGATATCTATGGCGGTCTGGCAAACACGTGGGATTATGGTCCTCTGGGGGTTCTGTTCAAGAACAATGTAAAGCAAGCCTGGTGGAAGAAGTTCGTACAGGAATCCAAGTACAATGTGGGACTGGATGCGGCAATTCTGATGAACCCAGAAACTTGGGTAGCCAGCGGTCACGTAGGTGGATTCTCGGATCCGCTGATTGATTGTAAGAACTGCAAATCCAGACACAGAGCGGATCAGCTCATCGAAGAGTATATGAAGACGAAGGGCGAATCCGTTTCCTGCGATGGATGGAATAACGAACAGCTGGAAGCATATATTCACGAAAATCAAATTCCTTGCCCAGAGTGTGGAAAATCGGATTTCACACCAATCCGTAAGTTTAACCTGATGTTCAAGACATTCCAGGGTGTAACGGAAGATTCCAAGTCGGAGATTTACCTCCGTCCAGAGACCGCGCAGGGTATTTTCGTCAACTTTAAGAACGTGCAGAGAAGTGCCAGAAAGAAGGTTCCTTTCGGAATTGCGCAGATTGGTAAATCCTTCCGTAACGAAATCACACCGGGCAACTTCACATTCCGTACCCGTGAGTTCGAACAGATGGAACTGGAATTCTTCTGCAAACCGGGAACGGATATGGAGTGGTTCGAATACTGGAAGCAGTATGCACAGGACTTCTTAAAGAGCTTGGGAATGAACATGGATAACATCCGTGTGAGAGATCACGAGACGGAAGAGCTGTCTCACTACAGCAATGCCACATCGGATTTGGAGTATCTCTTCCCGTTCGGATGGGGTGAACTGTGGGGTATTGCGGATCGTACGGACTTCGATTTGATGCAGCATCAGAATCATTCAGGACAGGATATGAGCTATATGGATCCGGAAACCCATGAGAAATACGTTCCTTATTGTATTGAGCCATCTCTGGGCGCGGATCGTGTGGCATTGGCATTCCTGATTGATGCCTATGATGAAGAGACCATGGTGGATGCAAAGGGCAAAGAAGATACCCGTGTTGTGATGAGACTGCATCCGGCACTGGCTCCATATAAGGTTGCGGTTCTGCCGCTCTCCAATAAGCTGAAGGAACAGGCTGAGCCGATTTATGAAGAACTCAGCAAATACTTCAGCACTGACTACGATACGTCCGGTTCCATCGGAAAGAGATATCGTCGTCAGGATGAGATTGGTACTCCTTTCTGCATTTGTGTCGATTTCGACACCGCAGAAGATAAGTGCGTTACCATACGTGACAGAGATACGATGGAACAGATTCGTCTGCCTCTGTCGGAAGTACGGGACTATATTAATAGCAAGCTAGTATTTTAAGCAGTGATGAATTAAGGAGAGAGCTTATGGGAAAGTTTGTTTATTCGTTCAATGAAGGCTCCAAGGACATGAGAGACCTCTTAGGAGGTAAGGGAGCAAACCTTGCAGAGATGACCAAGATTGGTCTTCCAGTACCATTCGGTTTCACCATTACAACTGATGCCTGCAAAGACTACCTGAACAAGGGTGGTAATCTGGACGATGAAATCATTCAGGAAGTGTATGAGCACCTGGATGAGCTGGAACAGGTGATGGGAAAGAAGTTCGGTGATGTGGAAAATCCGCTGCTGGTATCGGTTCGTTCCGGTGCACCGATTTCCATGCCGGGCATGATGGATACCATCCTGAACCTGGGACTGAACGACGATTCTGTCAAGGGTCTGGCACTGAAGACTGGAAATGAACGGTTTGCCTATGACAGCTACAGAAGATTTATTCAGATGTTCGGTGACGTTGTTATGGAGATTCCGAAGTCCAAGTTCGACCACATCTTTGATGGCCGAAAGAAGGAAGTGGGCGCGGAGTTCGACGTAGATTTGAATACCGAAGATCTCAAGGTAATCATTGAAGGATACAAGGCTCTGGTAAAAGAAGAACTGGGAAGAGATTTCCCACAGGATCCGAAAGATCAGCTGATGGAGGCTATTCAGGCGGTATTCCGTTCTTGGAACAACGAGAGAGCCATCCTGTACAGAAAGCTCAACAATATTTCTGCTTCCCTGGGAACTGCAGTTAACGTGCAGTCCATGGTATTCGGAAACACCGGTGAGAATTCCGGTACCGGCGTTGCATTCACCCGTAGCCCAGTGAATGGAGAGAACCGCATCTTCGGTGAGTTCCTGGTAAATGCCCAGGGCGAAGACGTTGTTGCCGGTATCCGTACACCGCAGCCAATCGAGCAGATGAAGGAATCTTTCCCAAGTGTATACGAGAAGTTTGAGGACATCGCAAAGATTCTGGAAGATCACTATAAGGATATGCAGGACATGGAGTTCACCGTAGAAGACGGCAAACTCTTCATGCTGCAGACCAGAAATGGTAAGAGAACCGCAGAAGCAGCTGTTAAGGTCGCTGTGGACATGGTGAACGAGGAGAAAATCGACAAGGAAACCGCAATCATGAGAATTGCACCGGAACAGATTGACCAGCTCCTCCACCCGACATTCGATGCGGATGAGCTCAAGAAACATGAAGCAATTGCAAAGGGACTTCCGGCTTCCCCAGGTGCTGCTTGCGGAGAAATCGTATTCAGTGCAGATGACGCGGCAACGGCAAAAGAAACGGGCAAGAAAGTCGTACTGGTCCGTGAGGAGACTTCTCCAGAAGACCTGGCAGGTATGGTTGCTGCAGAGGGAATTCTGACCGCAAGAGGCGGAATGACATCCCACGCTGCTGTAGTTGCTCGTGGTATGGGTAAGTGCTGCGTTGCAGGTTGCCATGCGATTACTGTATACGAAGACGAGAAGTGCATGGAGATTGCCGGTGTGAAGTATCACGAAGGAGATATTATTTCCATCAACGGTACAGACGGCAATGTATATGCGGCAGAAATCGCTACCAAGGCACCGGAACTGTCCGGCAACTTCGGAACAATCATGAAGTGGGCAGACGAAATCCGTACCATTGGTGTTCGTACCAATGCGGATAATCCGAGAGATGCAAAGCAGGCGGTTGCCTTCGGTGCAGAAGGAATCGGCCTCTGCAGAACCGAGCACATGTTCTTCGAAGAAGAGAGAATTCCGAAGATTCGTCGTATGATTCTGGCAGACACTGAGGAAGAGAGAAGAGAAGCTCTTGCAGGACTCCTGCCGTATCAGAAGGGCGACTTCAAGGGCCTGTACGAAACCATGCAGGGCAAGCCGGTAACCATCCGTCTCCTGGATCCACCGCTGCATGAGTTCCTGCCGAAGAACGAAGAGGACATGAAGGAGCTGTCTGAACAGTTCAACATTCCATTAGAAAAAATTAAGGCAAAGACCATTGAGCTGCACGAGTTCAACCCAATGCTGGGTCACAGAGGATGCCGTCTGGCCGTAACCTATCCGGAAATCGCAGAGATGCAGACGGAAGCAATCATTACCGCTGCGCTGGAAGTGAAGAAGGAAACCGGAATCGATATCAAGCCGGAAATCATGGTTCCGCTGGTAGGTATTCCAAACGAGCTGAAGAACGTGAAGAAGACCATCGAAGAAACTGCAGAGAGATGCTTCGAGGAGGCAGGTGAGAGATTGAACTACATGGTAGGTACCATGATTGAAATCCCGAGAGCTGCACTGGTGGCGGATGAAATCGCAGAGGATGCAGAGTTCTTCTCCTTCGGCACCAACGACCTGACTCAGATGGGATTTGGATTCTCCAGAGACGATACCGGAAAGATTATCAGAGAGTATGTGGAAAAGGGTGTTCTGGAAGAAGATCCATTCCAGACTCTGGATCAGCACGGAATTGGCAAACTGGTAAAGATGGCGGTGAATGACGGCAGAAAGACCAGACCGAACATCAAGCTTGGAATCTGCGGTGAGCACGGCGGAAATCCGAAGACTATCGACTTCTGCCACAGAGTGGGACTGAACTACGTATCCTGCTCGCCATTCCGTGTACCGATTGCTCGTCTGGCTGCTGCACAGGCTGCAATTCGGAACAAGTAGAATGAACGCTAGAACTGGGAGAATATAGAATAAAGGAGTATAAAGATAGGGTGAGACAGAATCTGTTTCACCCTATGCTGATGATATGAACTGGTTAGATCAATTTGAAGACAGGTTTTCTGCCTTCGCAAATATATGTTACATTATTTTGGGAAATATTATCTATGCGGTCAGTATTAACATGCTGATTACCCCTATGAGCTTGTACAACGGAGGCTTTCTTGGGATGGCACAGTTAATGAGGCTGTTTTTCGTGAAAGTCCTGCATTTCTCCGGCCCGCCGGGAATGGATCTGACAGGTATTATTTACTTTATTATTAATGTGCCGCTGTTTTACTACGCATACCGTGCAGTGGGGTTGAAGTTCTCCATTAAGTCACTGATTTCCATCGGAGTTTCCTCCCTCTGCCTGACACTGGTGCCGGTACCGGCGAAGCCGTTATTCAAGGACTATCTGTCGGCTTGCGTAGTCGCAGGTGTCATCGGTGGAGTGGGATCCGGAATGATTCTGAGAGGCGGAAGTTCCACCGGTGGCTCGGATATCATCGGCGTATGCATGTCCAAGACCCACCCGAACACCAGCGTAGGAAGAATCAACGTACTCTTCAACGTAGCGGTATACGGAATCTGTCTGCTGGTGTTCAACATTCAGATTGCAATCTACTCCTTCATCTACACCACCATCCGCTCCAGCTTCATGGATCGGATGCACACCCAGAATATCAACACAGAAGCGTTGATCTTCACTAAGAAAGAAGGGGTGGATAAGGTCATCGCCAGCGACATGGGAAGAGGTGTCACCAAGTGGAACGGTAAAGGTTCCTACACCGAGGATGATATTCACATCATGGTAGTGGCAATCACCAAATACGAGGTGGGTCATCTTCAGATGCTGGTTCTGGAGCAGGACCCTCATGCATTCATCATTCTGAACGATGGGGAGCGAATCGTAGGAAACTTCAAGAAGCATTTGGACTAACTGAATCAAATCGAAAGACCGGTTGTGTCGGCGGAAATGCCATCCACAACCGGTCTCTTTTTACAGTAATTCCATTTCGATGGTTCCCACGCCATCTTTGACGTGAACGTGGCCGACTGCCCCGTTAATTAACGTCATGCAAGGTTTGACATGCCCGATGTCGCAGTTACATACAATAGGAACATCAAAGCATCTGGAAATTAAATCCATGTACTCTGCATCCGAGGAACTGCCGGAGAACATCACCCGTCCGAAGAGAATGCCGGTGGTGCCTCGGAAGTATCCACAGTACTTCATCTGTAGAAGTGTGAGGTACAGGGTTTCCGCATCCATGGCAAAAGGATCGAAATACCAGAGAATGCCCTCCTCCTCATAACGGTCCACAAATTTCGCCGTGCCGTCGTAAGGAGTTCCAAGGAGCTTTGCGATGCAGTCGATGCATCCGCCGATGATTCTTCCGCTAAAAGAAACTTCTCTCGGTTCTCCCTGAATCCGGCTGTCCCAATAGACCGGGGTATCTAGGATGTTCTCACCGCTGAAATCTCTCGAAGCATCATAGAAGTCGAAGGAATGCTGGGAAATAATATCTCCCCTTAGAATGTGGAGCATGTTCTCCTGGAAGGGATGGAGAGGACGCCAGTCGAAGGTTCCCGCATTGAATCCGTACAGGGTGGCAATATCCAGATTGGTGGTGATAGGATAAAGCAAGTTGGTGGGATCGCTGGCTCCAGCAATCCACTTTGGATTCTTTTGAATCAGTTCAAAGTCCACGGAGGGAAGCATTTCCAGGGCAAAGTCCCCGCCGGAAGCGGAGAGGATGGCGGAAATGCTTTTATCTTGAATGAATTCCGAAAGTTCTGCGCCACGAATGGAGCCATTGGCGGATCGGTTCCCATTAACGCGAACGCTAGCGGTTTCCTGAATGAAATACCCCTGATTTCGGAGTGTATTCAGTGATGCATCGAAAGACTCCAGCTTATGTCCTACGCCAGCGCTAGGCGCAAAGATTCCGATGGTATCACCAGATTGAGGAAATTGTGGATAGCGCATGGTTACCGTCCTTTCTGCTCATCCTGGAAAGTTCCTTGCAGACCGTGGGAGAAGAGCAGTCCACAGGTAACATACATGGAATAAGGGGATTGGATGATAGTGAGTCCCAGAGAATTGGCCAGTTTGATGAGGGCAGGATCCGGCTCATTTCGTCCGATAAAAATTACACAAGATATTCCCATCAAATCGGCGGTTCGAAGAACCTGGGGATTATAAAGTGCCGTAATCAGGATGGATTTGTCGTTGGAATATGCCAGGACGTGACTCAACATATCTGAAGAAAAAGCGCTGTTCAATTCCAGGTCGGGATTGCTGCTTTCCGTGAGAACACGGGCATCCAGCAGGTCTACTACTTCTTTGAGATACATATGGAACCTCCTTACCGATGCGTTTATAAATTTAATACAATTAATAATTCTTTTATAAAAAATAAAAATAGTTAAATAAAATTTGTGTTGACTAACCAAACATGCATGACAAATTTGGTTAGAGATATAACAATTCTTGCAAATCTATTATATAATCGTATAATTAAATATACAAGGTGAATTTGTATGTCAGACAAGGAGGTATTATCTGATGAAAGTTTCAAATGTTCCTTTCAAGGGTACGGCGGAACAGGAAACTGAACTCCGCAAAGTCATTGCAGAGCACAAGGGTGAGAAGGGGTCACTAATGCCAATCATGCAGAAGGCCCAGGATATTTATGGATATTTGCCATACCAGGTGCAGAAAATCATTTCGGACGAAACCGGAATCCCAATGGAGAAGATATACGGTGTAGCAACATTTTATGCACAGTTTTCCATGTCTCCGAAGGGACAGTATGAAGTGTCCGTCTGTCTCGGTACCGCGTGCTACGTTAAGGGTGCCGGTGATGTGCTGGAAGAGGTGAAGAAAGAACTGGGTATCGACGATGGAGAATGCACATCGGACGGAAAGTTCTCTCTGGATACTTGCCGCTGCGTAGGTGCATGCGGTCTGGCACCGGTTATGATTGTCGGTGGCGATGTATACGGTAAAATTACACCGGATCAGGTAGCTGATATTCTGAAGAAGTACGCGTAAATCAGTAGATTAAAGACTGCAATGGAGGAAGATAATGAAATCATTAGAAGAACTCAAAGTCATTCGTGATCGCATGCAGTGTCAAGTGGGACCGAGATGCGGAAGTGTGGAAGAGGCTTCGAAATATATTAAGATGGGCGATGCCGATGCACCGGACAAGTTTGTACTGGTTTGCGGTGGTACCGGATGTCATTCTGGGCATAGCCAGGATGTAGCAGATCGTTTCAACGATTTGATTAAAGAGAACGGCATGGAGAAGGACGTTAAGGTGATTCAGACCGGATGTCAGGGCCTCTGTGCGAAGGGACCGATTGTTGTCATTCATCCGGGTGGAACCTTCTATGAGGAAGTGAATCCGGACAAGGCAGAAGCTATTTTCAATGAACATGTGGTAGACGGAAACGTCGCAAAAGATTACATTCTGAGAGAAGAGAATTCGGACGGAACCAACGATGAGGATTTCCATTTCTACAAGAAGCAGACACGAATCGCTCTTCGGAACTGCGGTGTTATCGATCCGGAGAATATTGACGAATACATCGGAACCGGCGGATACGAAGCCCTGGGACGTGCGCTGACAGAAATGTCCCCAGACGAGGTAATCCAGGTGGTACTGGACAGCGGACTGAGAGGCCGTGGTGGTGCTGGATTCCCAACCGGAAAGAAATGGAAATTTGCCTGCGCCAACAGAGGTAAGGTACAGAAGTATGTATGTTGTAACGCTGACGAAGGCGACCCAGGTGCATTCATGGACCGTTCCATTCTGGAAGGTGATCCACACAGCGTACTGGAAGCCATGGCAATCGCAGGTTATGCCATCGGTGCAGATCAGGGATACATCTACGTTCGTGCTGAGTACCCGATTGCGGTAGATCGTCTTAGAATTGCCATCAATCAGGCAAGAGAGTACGGTCTTCTGGGCAAAAATATCTTCGGTTCAGACTTCAGCTTCGATATCGACCTGAGACTGGGTGCGGGTGCATTCGTTTGTGGCGAAGAAACCGCATTGATGACATCCATTGAAGGAAACCGTGGTGAGCCACATACTCGTCCACCGTTCCCGGCTGTAAAGGGTCTGTTCCAGTCCCCAACCGTACTGAATAACGTAGAAACCTATGCTAATATTCCGGAAATCATCGTGAAGGGGGTAGACTGGTTCCAGTCCATGGGTACCGAAACCTCCAAGGGTACTAAGGTATTCGCACTGGGCGGCAAGGTGAATAACACAGGACTGGTTGAGATCCCGATGGGAACCACGCTCCGTGAAGTAATCGAAGACATCGGTGGTGGTGTTCCGAAGGGAAAGAAGTTCAAGGCGGCTCAGACCGGTGGTCCGTCCGGCGGATGCATTCCGGAGCAGTACTATGACATTCCGATTGACTATGAGACGCTGAAGAGCATCGGGTGCATGATGGGTTCCGGCGGAATGATTGTTATGGACGAAGATAATTGCATGGTGGATATCGCAAAGTTCTTCCTGGAGTTCACCGTTAGTGAATCTTGCGGAAAATGTACGCCATGTCGTATCGGAACCAAGAGAATGCTGGAGATTCTGACACGAATTACCGAAGGTAAGGGCGAAATGGAAGACCTGGCAAAGCTGGAAGAGCTGGCAAAGTACATCCAGGCCAACTCCCTATGCGGACTGGGTCAGACAGCACCGAATCCGGTTCTGTCCACACTCCGCTACTTCAGAGATGAATACATCGCACATATCAAGGACAAGAAGTGCCCGGCGGGTGTCTGCAAAGCACTGTGCACTTACGAGATTGATCCGGACAAGTGTAAGGGTTGCACGCTCTGTGCAAGAAACTGCCCGGCAGATGCGATTATCGGTACAGTAAAAGAACCGCATAAGATTGACACAGAGAAGTGCATCAAGTGTGGAGCATGTATGGACAACTGTCGTTTCGGCGCAGTGGTATTCAAATAGTGGAGGTTACAGAAATGGGAGATATCAAATTAACAATCGATAATATTGAAGTCACAGTTCCGGAAGGCTCCACTCTTCTCGAGGCAGCACATGCGGCTGGAATCGATATTCCAACTCTGTGCTACCTGAAGGGAATCAACGAGATTGGTGCCTGCAGAATGTGCCTGTGCGAAGTGGAAGGTGCCAGAGGTCTGGTAACTTCCTGTGCATACCCAGTTACAGACGGGATGGTGGCGTACACCAATACAGAGAGACTGAGAGATGCTAGAAAGAAGACACTGCAGCTGATTGTATCGGATCACAACATGGACTGCCTGGCATGTGTCAGAAACGGTAACTGCGAACTGCAGAAGCTGTGCAAGAGATATGGTGTGACAGATTCGGATTACTACAAGGGTGCGCAGAATCATTTTACCGTGGACACCAGTTCCAAATCCATCGTAAGAGATAACAACAAATGTATCCTCTGCAGAAGATGTATCGGTGCCTGCGAGAACGCACAGGGTATTGGCGTAATCGGTGCTAACAACCGTGGATTCGACACCTATGTGGGAAGCACATTTGAACTTCCGCTGGCGGAGACCAGCTGCGTGAACTGCGGACAATGCGTGGTTTCCTGCCCAGTGGGCGCTCTCTATGAGAAGGATTCCACTCAGGAAGTAAAGGCAGCCCTGGAAGATCCAGACAAATTCGTTGTAGTACAGGCGGCTCCATCCACCCGTGTGGGTCTGGGCGAATGCTTCGGCCTTCCGATGGGAACCGTAGTAGAAGGACAGATGTCCACTGCACTGCATCGTCTGGGATTCGACCGGGTATTCGATACCAACTTCTCTGCCGATTTGACCATCATGGAAGAAGCTCACGAGCTGATTGATCGTGTTCAGAACGGTGGAGCGCTTCCACTGATTACCTCCTGCTCGCCAGGATGGGTGAAGTACTGTGAGCACTACTATCCAGATCTGCTTCCGAATGTATCCAGCTGCAAATCTCCGCAGCAGATGTTCGGTGCTGTGGTAAAAACATACTACGCCGAGACCTTTGGAATTCCGGTAGATAAGATTGTATCCGTATCCATCATGCCTTGTACGGCAAAGAAGTACGAATGCGACCGTCCAGATCAGGATGCAGCAGGGGTACCAGATGTGGATTACGCACTGACCACCCGGGAGCTGGGTGCAATGATTCAGGAAGCGGGAATCGATTTCGTGAACCTGCCGGATACACCATATGACAGTCCTCTGGGTGAGTACACCGGCGCCGGCGTCATCTTCGGTGCAACCGGTGGTGTAATGGAAGCCGCACTCCGTACCGCTGTGGAAACCATTACCGGTGAGGAACTGGAAAGCGTAGAGTTCACAGAAGTTCGTGGCGTAGAAGGCGTTAAAGAAGCTTCCTACAACGTAGGAGGTCTGGAAGTGAACGTTGCAGTGGCCAGTGGCCTGGCCAATGCTCGTAAGGTTTTGGACATGATTCGTTCCGGAGAGAAGAACTACACCTTTGTAGAAATCATGGCATGTCCGGGAGGATGTGTCAACGGTGGCGGACAGCCGATTGTGGATTCCGCAGTTCGGAACTTCGTCGATGTTCGTGCCGTTCGTGCAAAGGGGCTGTATGATCTGGATAAGAATAAGCCGCTCAGAAAGTCCCACGAGAATCCGGAGATTCAGGAACTGTACAAATCCTACTTCGGTGAACCGGGAAGCGAGAAGGCACACAAGATTCTGCACACTTCCTACATTGAACGCAAAGTGAATAAAGAATTCTAATTTGTCTCAGCGCAAGAGCGGACGAATGTAGATTCAATGAAGAGGTCGTCATACCGTAAAGGTGTGACGGCCCTTTTTGTCGTTCGCTATATTTGTATTCCGGTGCGGAATACGATAAAATTCAAGATAGAAGTGACACTGGAATGAAAAGGTGTCGCAACGGCTGAAGTGGAAGGAATGGTTGAATATGATGAAAAATAATAACGAGAAAAAATACGAGGAATTATACAAGGTCGCATCTGAAATTCGAAAGAATGCCTATGCACCCTATTCGAGTTTCCAGGTGGGTGCAGCGCTTCTGGCTGAGAGCGGAAGAATTTACACTGGCGTGAATGTGGAGAATGCATCTTACGGTGCGACAATCTGTGCAGAGCGAAATGCGATTTCCAAGGCGATTACAGAGGGAGAACGAAGTTTTGAGGCCATTGCCATTTCCGCAAGCAAGAATCCAGCCTTTCCCTGTGGAATCTGTCGTCAAGTTCTGGCGGAATTTGCACCGGATATTGAGATTGTTGTGAGAAATGGAAAGGAGTTGGAAGCATATTCGTTGGGAGAGCTTCTTCCCTATTCATTTAAACTGGAAGAAAAGTAAGATTGAATTTAATTGTGCAAAAAATTACCACTTAGCAAAAAATTACGCTGTGGGCGATAGTATTTGTTGTTTTATTCGGATATAATGCGGGTTAAAGGAGGTGGGAACATGAAGGGTAAAGAGTTGGGAAGGTTCGTTGAGAATATGGAGTCAAGTCCAAATTTGTGTGTAAATTTCCTTTAGGTATCTTTCTATGGTTATGCCGCTAGCATCGCTGTCTGCTCTTCAGCTATCAATTCCAGCCTATCTCGTACTTCCGAAACTAGGAGGTCCTGATAGGCATTCTTGT
>JBNMGJ010000229.1:0-2661 GCA_050872185.1 Mogibacterium sp. | reverse complement strand
GCTCACCTCTCTGCTCCAATTCTTCCACTCTGGCAATCCGGGCATCTCGTTCCCTCTCGAACTTCTCATTGGTCCACACGTCGGTGTATCCTTCTTCGGTCCGAAAGGTGACGATGCAAGTGCAGTTATCGTGGCGCTTGAAAATGTCTTTCGGCTCCGTGCCGTATTCGTAGATTCCAGCCAGGTTCTGACACCAAGGACAGCATCCACCCAGTGTCTCACGGATGACCATCTCCTTGATTCCTGCATCGGCTCTCGCTCGAATGTTGGCTTCCAGAAATGCGTTGTAGAAGCTTTCTACAAGGTTTTCGATGGGTGCCTTGGAAAGAAGTGAATTCACTTCTTTGTCGCTAGCTCGCCTTGGTTTCTTAGATTTCTTACTCATTGATGTCCCTCCATACTTTTCTCCTTTCGCTGAGGCAATTAGTAATAAATTATCAATTGCGCGACGAGGGACTTGAATCCGTTCCAGCTGATTTTCTTGTTTTATCTCATTCCTTGAAAGGCTTTATTTTCAAGGCTTTCAGAAAATATGATTATTTTCATATAAATAAAACGTGTGAGAAATCCCACAGATTTCCCACACGTTTTTCGTTTGTTTTTTCGTTTGTTCCGAACTATTTCGTTTCGTTTTCCGTCCCTTCGGAGGACGCAATGTCCGCACGAATCAGGGCCTTGATGTAACCTTGCTTGTTTCCTACGCTGTCCAGCTTTGCCAGGATGTCTGCATCGGTTCGAAGATTCAGCTTCATCCGAATCTGGGTGGTGTTGGCCTTGTCATATTTCTGCTGTGGTGCGTACTTTTCTTTTTCCTGTTCCATAGTTCTCCTCCGTTTCCGCTGCCTTTTGGCAGCACACTTACTTCATTTTCTTCGTCAGCTGAATCACCGCATACAGTGTGACCAGACTGCAGCACAAGCTGAAGATGCTCAAAATCAAACTGAACATATTGCTTTTCGGAATGATGGATGGTATCATTACTTCATCGAAGGGGCTTGCGCCCCTCTGATGAAGTATCGGCTTATGTTACCGATTTTTGGTGGATTTCAGAACGATTATCGCTGTTGCAAGGTCAATAATCGCAATGCTGAGTTCCACCATATTTTTTATGATTTCCATCATTCCTCTCACCTCCTTTCCTCACCTTATGTATATATTATAGCATAGGTCTCTACCTATATCAAGTGCTTTACACAACTATTTTTGTACAATTAACAAATTGGTTAACTGATTTGAGCATTAAAAAAGCGGGTGGATTTCTCCACCCGTTTTTCATGCCTTTATTTCAACCGAATCCGCACGTACACTTTCCGGTTCTCATAGGACTTCTTTCTTTTCGGTCCCAGATTCTTCGGCTTCACATCGGAACCTCCAGCAGAATACCAGAGCATGTGGCCATTCTTGTCCTTTCCCGCATACACCATGGTATGGGGCTTATTGGCAAATCCACAGATATCTCCTTTCTTCAGTCCCGCCTTGGAAGGTTTTACCTTCGGGTAGGCGATGTGGGCTTTCTTCCGGATGATGTTCTTTCCGCTGCCGTGAATCTTCGTGTCCAGCCAGATGTACTTTCCCTTCGGCATCACGCCGATTTCCTGGAGTCCGTAGCTGATGAATGTGGCACAGTTGGTTTTCTTCGTCTTGAGTGCGGCCGACAGGCTCTTGGCGGCGTGGTTTGCATCGTACTTCACGCCGCCTCGGATTAACTTCTTGGCCACTCCGGAAAGTGCTGCAAGAAGCTTTGCCGGCTTGCCGACCGCTACGCTTTTTTTGACGAGTCGTTATTCTTGACCAGCTTCACGTATTTGACGCCCCGGGCACTCATCCAGATGGTCCATCCTTTCAGTGCCGGTACGTAGATGTAATAACCTTTGATTTTCGTCGCCCTTACCGTAGTTCCCACCGGCAGGGTTTTGATGAGCTTCGTCCGGTAGTCCGGCTTCACACGAACCGGATCGGCTTTAATCACCTGATAGGTCCGTTCGATGCTGCGCTCTTTCTTGTTTACTTTTACCGCCTTCACCTTTTCCTCCTTAGTCGTCTTCTTCGGGGTCTTGTTGGTCGCCTTCTGGCTCTCCTTGTACAGCTTCTCAGCTTTCCGCTTGATGTCTGCCAGCTTCTTATAGTACCGGCCAGGACACGCCGTGTTCACAATGTCCTTGTGACCAATCACCGGCAGCACCTTTCCCTGATGCTTGTAAATCATCGCCACAGTCTCGATCACGGTCTGGTAGGTGGTGGCATCCATCTCCGGCCGGCACTCGATGCCGATGGAGTGATGGTTGTACCAGCTGTTTCCACAGTGCCATGCCGCATCACTTTCATTCACGATGCAAGCACACTTCTTTCCGCCTACCACGTAGTGAGCGGAAACCCCCGCCCTCGGATTGCAGAGCCAGCTCCGAACTCCGTCGAAGGTCTGGCCATCTGCGCCCCAGTGATGAATCACCACGTATCTGGGACTATTGGCTTTCCGGTCAATGTTGGGGCTGTCGTATTTGGTGATGTACTCCATTACTCCTCATCTCCTTCCGAATCCGCTTCCTCTTCCCAGTCCACGTCTTCCGCTGCCACTTCCGGAAGTCCGGTGGCCACGGAAGTCAGGATGGAATAGACGAAGGCGGACAGGGCGGCCACCAAAGTGGCTTTCCAGTCAATGGC
>JBNMGJ010000063.1:0-9422 GCA_050872185.1 Mogibacterium sp. | reverse complement strand
TCACAAGATTGTGGATGTATTGGGCTGCTCCGGCAAAGCAGAATAAGCGGAATAGAGCTCCTAACAGAAAACAAACAAAAACGCATTTCGGGAAAACCGGAATGCGTTTTTCTTTGCCTAATTATCGTGTGGAAGAAAAGTTTATTTCGAAAGCTTTCCCTTGCACTTCTCCAGGAAACGATCGTTGGAGATGATGAATCGTTCGTGGATACCTTCGCCAATTTTCTCTACTTCGTCGAAGGCTTCGACGTGGAAGACCACGCGCCTTCGGTCAATTTCCGTTACTTCGGCGGTGCAGGTGACTTCCATGCCCACTGGGGTAGCCGCCAGGTGTTTCACATCGATTCGAGTCCCTACGGAACCCTGTCCATCCTCCAGGGAGGCCTGAATCGCCGACTGGGCGGTTCCTTCCATCAGCGCGATCATGCAAGGGGTAGCCAGGACCTCTAGGGCACCGCTGCCCATGGTTGCGGCAGTCATATCTTCGGTTACGGTAACTTTCTGTTCAGCTTTCATTCCCACTTCTAACATGGTGTTCTCCTTCTGTATAGCATATAATCTGGAATAATAACAATAGCGATAATATCTACACTGTACATAAAATTTCTCCATTAATCAATATCATCCTGGAAATTTCCATATTACAGTCACATTTCTTCATGGAAAGACGGTACAATGGAAACAGTATGAGAAATGAAAGGATGAGAGATTCGATGATGAAAGAGAGAAACTGTTACGTTGAATATTCCCTGTCGGAATCCCTGGAAAGTGCTTTTTCCGATGAACGAATTCCGCTGCTGTCCATGCATCAGCTTCGGGCCATGGATTACCGGATTACCCGCAAAATTTCCTATGAACGGACGGTGAATGATTTTCTTATGGCGCTGAACGTAAACGATTCTCTTCGGGCTCTTCGGAATCGCCTGGACATGGTGGTGCTTCTAAATGAGCAGGGGGCGCTGATTCGGGAATCGGGGCAGTGGATTCTGTATTTTACGCCAGATGAGTTTGAACGATCCACACTGCCAGAAGAGGCGCCGCTGTATCCTGTTCTGAAGAGTCTAGATGAGAGGTGGGAACGAGGCGAACTGGCCCGGTCGATTATTCCGAAGCGTTCCCTCAAGACGTTGGTGTCGGGAGTCGCCCCTTTCTCCATATTGGATGAATACTGCAAATCTCAGCCGGGGCAGTATCTTGCGGTGGCGGAGCAGATTGTCAAAGATGGTCCAGAAGAGCTTCTACGCCATGTGCCGGTCTGTCGTTACAACAATCTGACAACGGTAGATGTCAATGAAATTGAGAATTACAATACCATTAAAATGCTGCTGGACGACTATGCAGAGCAGTGCGAATCGGCGGAGCTAGGGGAGAGTATACAGCCTTTGTCCATTGCGGTATTTGGCTATCCGGGATCCGGCAAATCCTTCGGAGTGAAGCAGATTGCTGCAACCAGCGGCAACTTCTCTGTGTCGGCCATCAACCTATCTCAGATTGAGAAGCCGGCGGAGCTCTTCCAGGCGCTGGATGAATCTCTTTCCGGTGCGGAAGGGGGAATTCCATTGGTATTCTTCGACGAGTTTGATTCCGACCGAGAGGGAATTAGCCGGGGATGGCTCCGGTACTTTCTGGCACCGATGCAGGATGGGGAGTATTCTCTTCAGGGCAAAATCAAGAAAATCAGCAAGGCGGTATTCGTCTTTGCCGGTGGAACCGCCCACTCCTTCAATGAATTCTTGCCGGGAGAAGATGAGGTACGGAAAGCGGAGTTCCAGAAAATCAAAGGACCGGATTTCGTCAGCCGCCTCAAAGGGATTCTGAATATTCGAGGATTGAATCCGGACTCTCGAACGGACCGGAGTCATATTATCCGAAGAGCCATGCTTCTTCGACAGCAGATTATCCGCCGGATTCCAAGTGTCTACGATAAAGAGACCGGTCACGTGAACATTTCCAGTGGGCTGCTTTCAGCACTCTTGCGTGTATCGGAGTATCGCCACGGTGCACGGTCTCTGGAATTCATTCTGGCTATGTGCCGGCTTTCCCACGTAAATCGTTTCACCCCATCCAATCTACCGATGAATGCGCAGCTGGACATTCACCTGGATGTGGCGGATTTCGAGCGGAAGCTGACCTTCGAACAGATTCTGGGAAGCATGGTGGAGAAGTATGCTATGACATCCCATGAGGAGTATCGGAAACGGAGACTTCAAGAAGCATCTCTTCAGCTAATGGATGCCAATGGAGAACCGAATCAGCAGAAGCTGGATCAGGTCTGGGAAGAAGAGGAAATGGCGGACTGGACAGATTTGAACGAGTTCTTCAAAGAAGGATATCGATCTCGGATTCGCTTCCTGGGAGAGCACCTGGTACAGTATAACTCCGTCATCGGAATTCGTCCCATTGTTCCCAACGCGGCGGACACCATCCGAGATCTCTACGGCCCGGATCTGGAGCTCCTGTCGGAAATCGAACACAAGCGCTGGGTGAAGGACAAAATCGAGGATGGCTGGACCCTGGGAACGAAGGATTCGGAACTGAAGCATTCACCGGAACTGGTTTCCTATGAGGAACTTCCAGATTCCACGAAGGACTTCATCCGGCGGGAAATCCGTGAGGTGCCGAAACTCCTGAAAGCAGTGGGCTACGAATTGTACCGGAAATCGTACTAGTGGATAGTGGATAGTGGTTAGTAAATAAGTAAAAAACGGCGTCTTCGCAGTATTCCTGCAAAGACGTCGTTTTTTTTTTGCTATTCTTTCGCTATTCTTATGGGCTTAACCTTCGGCATCATTACCGCCGTCAGCGTTGCCGCCGCCATCGGCGCCGCCACCGTCTCCGCCGCCACCAGCGTTGCCGCCGCCACCAGCGTTGCCACCGCCACCGGCGTTGCCGCCGCCACCAGTGTTGCCACCGCCACCGGTATTACCACCGCTGTGATTTCCACCGGAGTTTCCGCCGCTGTGGTTTCCGCCACTGCTGCTGTTACCGCCATTCGAGTCACTGCCGGAGTTATCCCCCGTGTTATCGCCACCGCTACTGCTGCTTCCCGAATTGGATTTCGGCTTCTTTCTCGGGGTATAGCTGCTTCTTCCAGAGCTTGTACCGGAGGAACTGTTATAGGAGGAGCCGGAATTTCCTTCGGTTCCTTTGACGTAATATTCTCCATTCTTCTCCACAACATCGGAAGGTTTCGATGGATAGGTTCCTTCTTTTGCCGCACTGATGTTGTTCATAATTCTGCCCCAGAGAGCGGCTGCACCGGAGGAATCGGAAGTCAACTGGATGTTGTAGTCTGTTCCAATCCACAGAGTGGCTGCATATTTCGGGGTAAATCCGTCGAACCAGATATCGTAGTTGTTGGATGTGGTTCCGGTCTTACCACCGGCCTGTACGCCGGACAATGCAGCTGCAGTACCAGTACCCTGGGTCACAACGGATTTCATCATATCCGTCAGAATGTATGCCACTCCTTCGTCTAACACTTTGTGAGATTTGGATTCCGAAGTGAGAAGTAGGTTGCCGTTTCGATCCAGTACCTTCTTGTAGGCCACGGATGTCTGCCGTACACCACCGTTCGGAATAGCCGCGTAGGCCTGCGCCATTTCCAGCGGGGTAACACCCTGGGTAAGACCACCCAGTGCCAGAGCTGCAGCGTTCTCGTCGTTGTTATCTCCGTCTCGGTTCAATGTGGTGATTCCGAACTTCTCAACCAGATTAGCGGAGTAGTTCGATCCTACCTGAAGGAATATTTTGACCGCACAGACGTTGGAGGAAAGCTGCATGGCTCTTCTCATGGATACACGACCCTTATAGCCACCATAGGAGTTGGTTGGCCAGGTCTTGCCCTCGAATTTAATCGGTTCGTCCACGATGGTGGAACCAGCGGTCATGTAATCGCCATAGTAGTTGGTTCCCTGTGTGTCGTTGTGATAGTTCGTGTACTGGTATTTCTCGTCCTTCTGAAGGTAGTCATAACTCTTCTGAAGAGCTGCACCGTATACCGCCAGCGGCTTAATCGAAGAACCCGGCTGACGCGGGTTCAGCGCACGGTTGTAGAGGCCGCTTCCTTTGACACCGCGGCCGCCAATCATGGCTTTGATTTCGCCGGTGCCCACCTCGGTGATGACCATGGCACCCTGTGGCTGGATGACTTTGTCCGCCATGGTGATGGCCGCATCTTTGATGACCCAGTGGCTTCCAGACTTCTTGATCATGTTCGGATTCTTCTGGAGGTAATCCGCGGAAATGATGACATTTCCCTTAGAATCCAGCTTCTTGTCCGCTGCCGGAACATTCACGTATCCCGTTGGGTAGATGTAGAAGCTACCGTTCTCCGAAGTGTAGGACGGCTTCAATTCAATACTATAGTCCGTGCCACTGTCCACCGTGGTTTCGTAGATATTCAAGCGTTTGTTCTTCTTGAGAGTCAGGGAACCATCGGAGTTCTCCTTGACTTCGCTGCTCTTGAGGGTCATATCCCCCTTGCTGTTCACCAGATTACTGTACTTGTACAGCGAAATGGCACCCTTATCGGTCACCACGTTGCCGCTTCCATCTGTGCTTACGTTATAAAGGGACGGGAAGTTGCTGGAATTGTCAAAAGCATCGTCCACAGTCTTCTGCGCTTCCGAATCCATGGTGGAGTATATCTTGAGGCCACCGCTGTAGACCATGTTCTGAGCGGTTTCCTCGTCCATGCTGTATTCCTTCTTCAAATCCTTGACGATTTCATCGGCCATGTAATCCTTGAAGTAGGTGGAAGTGGTGTCCGATGAAGTCTTAATCGTTGGATTGATAAAGCTGGTAAGCTTCTTGTTTTTGTTCCGCTGATACTGCTTCTCAGTGATGTAACCCTGATCTTTCATCAGCTGGAGGCAGAGCTGCCGCCGAGATTTCGCAATATCGTTGGCATAGTATTTGGTGCCGTCCACCGTAATCTTGGTCATATCCGATGTGGCATCGGTGGTGCTAGTATCTTTAATCAGGGCGTAAGTATCCGGGGACTGAGGCATAGCCGCCAGCGCAGCGCATTCCACCAGACTAAGGTCCTTCACATCCTTGGAAAAATAACATTTGGATGCGGCTTCGATACCGTAGTTGCCATAACCGTAGTAGATGCTGTTCAGGTACGCAGTGACGATATCCTCCTTAGAGAGTGCGTGTTCAATCCGGGCAGCATACCACATCTCGATAATCTTACGTTTCAGACTTCGCTGACTCATGATATCCGGAAGGTATACATTTCGCGCCAGCTGCTGAGTCAGGGTACTGGTTCCGCTAATACCGCCGCCTCCGGTGAAGGACTGGAGAATCGCACCAATCATACGCTTCCAGTTGAAACCGTGGTGATCCCAGAAGGTCTTATCTTCCAGTGCCACAATGGCATTTACCATGTTCTTCGGAATCTGGTCGTACTTGACGATGGTCCGTTGCTGACCGCTGCTGACCGTGTCCACCTTCTGTCCGTCGTCATCGTATACGATGGAGTCCGTGGAGATGGAATCGTAGATGTTCTTCGGATCAATGCTCGGTGCAGTGATGATCACCAGCGCCGTATACAGGATTCCCAGGGAAACCAAGGTAGCCACCGTCCGTCTTCCGAATTTGAAAATCTTCTTCTTACGAGAAAGAGGATTTCCGTTCTTGTCCACCCAGTGGTTCGGATTCAAGTCGTAGAGAAAAGCATCTATCTTCGGGTGCTTATCTCGGAAATTGTAGAACTTCTCCTGAATGCTTCCAGCCTTCACATTGGGACGAGGCTTTCTCGGCATTTCCGCTTTGGGGTTCGACTGCTTGTCAGAACCCTTTTTCTTCCGGCCAAAATTGAATTTCTTCCTGCCGGACTCCTCCGGTGAGGCGGAGTGTTTGCTAGAATTGTCGTTCACTCCTCCCATGAATTCCTGTTCAAAGGCAGCGATGTCGTCGAACAAATCGCTTTGACCGGAGGTTCTGCCGTTATAAGAACTTCGCGGGCTTGGTACAGACGTTCTGTTTGCCTGTCCGGAGGTCTGGGAATTGGCGCCGGCTTGTTTTACCGAATTCCGGGCGATGACTGTTGTCTTATCGGAGGCGGTCTTCGGTGTTGCCGAATCCTTCCGGAGACTTTCTTCTGCCATGCGGCGGGCGGCCTTTTCCCTTTCCAGCTTTTCCCTTGCCATCTGCTTGGCAAGTTTTTGCATTAATTCATATTCATCTTGTCTCTTGTCACTCATAGTCTATATCCTTTACATGTTTGTACACAAAAGCTCATGTTATTTTACCATGCCGAAAAGCAGAACTCAAAGCAATACACTCTATTTCCAGATAAACTTCAAAAAAATATAATCAAATTGGGAAGATATACATTAAATTTATATCTCGTGATAGAAATTCGGTTTCTTTGCTTGAATTGAAATC
This sequence comes from Mogibacterium sp., assembly GCA_050872185.1. Taxonomy (GTDB): domain Bacteria; phylum Bacillota; class Clostridia; order Peptostreptococcales; family Anaerovoracaceae; genus Mogibacterium_A. The sequence continues at coordinate 3,026 of JBNMGJ010000063.1, read as the reverse complement.
ACTGGGGGGTCAGAGTATAATTATTTTTACTGACTATAATAGAAAGGGTTAATGTGTATGAGCAATTATGATTTAGAAACCAAGTGTATCCACTCCGGATACACGCCGACGAAGGGAGAGCCTTGCGCCATTCCAATCTACCAGAGCACAACTTATAAGTACGATACCACCGATGAGATGGGCCAGCTGTTCGATCTCCAGGCGGAGGGCTACTTCTATACGAGATTGCAGAATCCCACCAACGATGCGGTGGCAGCGAAGATTGCGGACTTGGAAGGGGGTGTGGCAGCCATTCTGACTTCTTCCGGTCAGGCCGCCAACTTCTATGCGGTATTCAATATCTGTGAAGCAGGGGACCACGTAGTGGCGGCTTCCACTATCTACGGCGGAACCTTCAACCTGTTGGCGGTAACCTTCAAGAAGCTGGGTATTGACTGCACTTTCGTGGACACGGATGCATCGGAAGAGGAAATCGCCGCTGCGTTCCAGCCGAATACCAAAGCAGTATTCGCAGAGACCATTGCAAATCCCGCATTGGTAATCCTGGACATCGAGAAATTCGCCAAGGTGGCCCACGCGCACGGAGTTCCGCTGATTGTGGACAACACCTTCCCAACGCCGGTGAACTGCCGTCCATTTGAATGGGGTGCCGATATCGTGACCCATTCCACCACCAAGTACATGGATGGACATGCGGTACAGGTAGGCGGTGCCATCGTGGACAGCGGGAACTTCGACTGGGAAAAGTACGGCCACAAGTATCACGGCCTGACGGAACCAGATGAATCCTACCACGGAATTATCTACACCCAGCAGTTCGGAAAGAAGGCCTACATCACGAAGGCCACATCCCAGCTGATGAGAGACCTGGGATCCATTCCGTCTCCGAACAACTGCTTCCTGCTGAACATGGGCCTGGAGACGCTGCCGCTCCGAGTAGAACGCCACTGCGAGAATGCACAGCAAATCGCCGAGTACCTGGACGCCCACGAGAAGGTGGCGCATGTAAGCTATGCCGGACTTCCAGGCGACAAGTACTATGACTTGGCGCAGAAGTACATGCGAGATGGAAAAACCTGCGGTGTGATCTCCTTCGAGCTGAAGGGGGGAAGAGAGAATGCAGTGCGCTTTATGGACAGCCTTAAGCTGGCGGAAATCGCTACCCACGTGGCAGCTACGAGGACTATGGTTCTCCACCCAGCCAGCCACACCCATCGTCAGTTGAACGATGAGCAGCTCAAAGAAGCCGGCGTGTCCCCAGGCCTGATTCGACTCTCCATTGGAATTGAGAGTGCGAAGGATATCATCGCGGATTTGGAGCAGGCGCTGCAGAACGCGTAGGGTATTGGGAATGATATAAGTGAATATGTAATCAAAGGAGAAATACATCCTCTTTCTCAGAATTGATGTTATGCAAGATTCTGCGACTGGAGGATGTATTCTTTTTGATTATTGGCAACAATCTGATTTAAAAGTACTTTCCGGTTGGACGGTTCACTGGAATCCCTCGTTATTTTACTTTTACAATGAACTTTCGGGTGACAAGACCGCCATGATACGGGAATTTTTCATTGTATTTCGATAATTATTCTGAAATTTCAATGAGAATTTTCTGCATCAAACGGAGAAGGCTAAGAAAAATTCATTGTTTTTATCTGCCAACGATATATATCCAATGAAAAATTTGAAGTGTGAACTCCGATAATTGAAAATATTACATTGCTATCATCCATTTTCTCTAAATTCCAATGAAGATTTCCAAATTGTCACATCTCAGAAACATTACGGTAACATTCGTGTGGTACAATATGATAAATGTATGAATCGGAGCAATGGAGGTTTTTCATGAAAAAGAAACCAACCGTTATGTGAACAGTGTCCTTCATGCAATGAAGAAATCCGAGGATTATAGCCGTTTGAACAAACTTTATGAGCAAAATGATACGACAATGGAAAAAGAATATCGGGCCGATAATCAGAGAAATGTCCGGGATGCATCCATTAAAAAATGGGAGGATTACTTGATTAAATCGGGCGATTCCAACAAGTTGGCCAAAGAAACGGAAAGTGCAACCGAGGCGTATCGTAAAACAGGATCTTATGCTTCTCTAGAGAAAGTTTTACGCAAGTGTGAAAAAGCTTTCGAGAAGTACGGGAGTAATGGTAAGAAAGTTTCAGAAGAGTATGGAAAAGAATTGGACTGGACGGAAAAATAAAAACGTGTCGGGCGGCGTGGAACCGTCCGACACATTTTTATAAGACTGCTTGCGTCAGCCAGGGTAGGTTATCAGAGGCCAAATACAATATCGAGATTCGCAAGCACAATAAGAATGCAAGTAGAAAGAAGATACCCTTTCAGCTGTCTATCCTTAATTCCGGTTATCACCAGATAGATAAGTCCGATAACAGAACATGCCATTAAGAAATACACAAGCACATTCGGAAATAGGGAAATCTTCCCAAGAAGTACAAGAAGAACCATGACGATAACATAGACATCTTCAATTATACAGACAAGTTGCACCGTTTTTTTTGAGTCCATTTCGTATTCCTCCAGTTAATATTTTGCAATTTTTTGTACTTTCCAGCATTCCATCATATCACCTTTTACGTTTCTGCGATAGCTTTTCAATGTAACTTTGATACCATGTTTAGAACTTCCTTTCATCACATTGGAAGCAAAAGCACTGATTCCGGAAATTAATTCTAGAACATGCGGAGTTGCTCCTGGACACATAAAACCAGCGGCAGCCAGTAAAGAAACAATTGCAGCTGCAATCGCTGCGATGCCAGAAGTTCCACCAACAATTTTTTTAATTTTTGCGAAAGTAATTTTTTGAGTGCGCGTTTTGCTTTTATATGCTTTGAGTGAATATGCATTTGTAGTTTTAAGATTGTTAATATCACTACTTGTAATGTAAACTGTACCCCTTGTCAAGGACATTTTGAATTAGTGTAGTGCCTATTTTTTAGACACCTACACAAAAGTGATATCCCTGATTTCGGACATTCCTTTGTTTAGTTAT
>JBNMGJ010000204.1:0-3322 GCA_050872185.1 Mogibacterium sp. | reverse complement strand
GTTCTCACCTAACGATATTCCGTTTTGTCCAACTACAAGTAGCAAGGTGCCGACAGATATTGTAACGTGGACAGAAGCAATCACGATTTATAACAAGGAAATGAAGAGAAATCCAGAATTTGCATTTTCGGCATACATCGCATTTTATGAAGATGATTACAAATTCGATGGCCCGAATGGTGTGTGGAAAAACAGCGAAAAACTTTTGAGAATAGCAAGACATTTTGAAGGTGTAATTACGCCAGATTTCTCCACGTACCAGGATTTTCCGGATCCTATAAAACGTTATGCGACTTACAGAATGCGAATTATAGGTTTTTGGCTTGGGAAAAATGGAATTTCAATTATTAATAACGTGAGATGGGGAACACCGGAAACGTATCAATATTGTTTTGATGGTATTCAGAAAAATAGTACTGTTGCAATTGGGACTGTTGGCGGGAGTCCAAGAAAACTTATCGATAGAGAACGATTTAATAATGGCATTAACTATATGGTTGAGTTGTTGCGGCCGAGGAATATAATAGTATATGGATCATCGAATTATGACTGTTTTAAGTTGCTTGAGAAAGATGGAATACAGATAATTTCTTACCCCAGCAAAACCAGTAGAGCATTTAAGGGGGTGAGAAAATGAGTAAAGGAACCATTGATATCTTTGTCAATACAATTGGGACTCCACCAGGCGATGATGACGATGGTCCATTGTTTTCCTTGTACAACGTGACTATGTGGGCCGCGGAAAAGCGTGATAACTTGAGTGGTCGTGCAAAGAAAACATTTAATACGGCAAGCGTTGCGTATGATGCAAGTACTGGAGAATATTATTATGGTAGAAACGGAGGCTGTATGCAGGAGGGCTGTCAAAAGAATCCGATTCTTTTCGGCTCTGATGGAGTTAAAGGAATCCTTCCGGATGAATCCTATAACAATTATCCAGTTGGAAACTGTGCTGAGGTGGATGCGATAAACAACGCTCTGAACAATGGTGCCCAATTAGAAAATCTGTATTTGACAACAATTCATGCTACTAAGTCCAAATTAGGGGTTCCAAAGCAGGCTTGTCAAAATTGTACCGTAGCTTTTCAAGGAAGAATAAAAGGCAATACTACAGGTTGGTATTGATATGTGAGGTGAGAAAATTGAATAACAAATTTGAAAATATATCGATGATGGGACGAATGGCATATGTAGTTATGTGTGTGGAGAAGTATCTCACGGAAAAGTATCCGAAACGTGATTGGAATCCAATTTCAAAAGTCATGTGGAAAGCAACTTCAATGGATTGGGCAACATGGTCGGATATATATAGTGCATTTATTCCCGAGGTTTTATTGGAGTATGATGAATATTTGGAAGATGAATTCAGGGGAATCATGGATGAAAAAACCTATCGTACATTACTTGTGCTGTATGAAGAAATCACCGATGGAAGTGAAGATAATCCAGAGGATGAAGTGAATTACCTATTGAACAAACCATTTGAAATGGCAATGGTCTACGAGGGAACCAAAATCGGAAATGGAGAAGAGTCTTATGAGATTATTGACGAAACAGAACATATTTTGAAAATCAATAATATTCAATTGCCAGATGAAGAGAAGGTTGCCTTTTCAAAATATTCTGAAAGGAATGGTTGGGGTAATTACTTTGATGGCGAGTTCCTCTCCATCATCCTTCACTAGGCATTCCAACCAACTGGGAACGGACTCATCTGTTCCCAGTTTTTTCATATCCGAAACCGCGCGATATCATGTATAATAATAGAGAATGAATTGAAAGAACCCATAACGAAGGAGTAGAAATACAGATGAAGGATACAGAACAGCGATTGGCCGCACGAACCTTTGCGGAGAACTGGAAAGGAAGAGGATACGAGAAGGGAGACAGCCAGATTTTCTGGGTGGAACTTCTCACCCAGGTATATGGAGTGAAGGAACCCTCTCAGTTCATTACTTTTGAGGATCAGGTGAAGCTGGATCACACCAGCTTTATCGACGGGTACATTGAGAGCACCCACGTGATGATTGAGCAGAAGAGCCTGGGAAAAAACCTGACCACCGGCATCCGCCAGTCCGATGGAACGGTGCTGACCCCATTCGAACAGGCCAAGCGGTATTCCAGTGAACTTCCCTATTCCAAGCGGCCCCGCTGGATTGTCACCTGCAATTTCCAGTCCTTCTATATCTACGATATGGAAAAGCCGGGGGGAGACCCAGAGATTGTCCAGCTTCAGGACCTGGAGAAGGAGTACTACCGCCTTCAGTTCCTGGTGGACCAGGGGAATACCAACCTCCAGCGGGAGATGGAAGTCTCCATTGCCGCCGGAGAAATCGTGGGCCTTCTCTACGATGCCCTGGCGAAACAGTACGTGGATCCCACCACAGAGCGGGCCATGAAGAGCCTGAACATTCTCTGCGTTCGAATCGTTTTCTGCCTCTATGCGGAGGACGCGGGCATTTTCGGACGTCACAACATTTTCCACGATTACCTGGCGGAGTTCGATACAAGACACCTGCGGGGTGCCATCATCGACCTGTTCCGGGTACTGGATACCAAGCCATCGGACCGGGATCCTTATATGGAAGTAGTCCTGGCGGAGTTTCCCTATGTGAACGGGGGCCTTTTCGCCAACGAGAACGTTGAGATTCCCCAGTTCACCGAGGAAATTCGGGAGCTTCTCCTCACCAAAGCCAGCGCGGACTTCGACTGGTCCGAGATTAGCCCCACCATCTTCGGTGCCGTCTTCGAGAGTACATTGAACCCGGAGACTCGGCGTTCCGGTGGCATGCACTACACCAGCATCGAGAACATTCACAAGGTCATCGATCCGCTGTTCTTAGATGGGCTAAAAGAAGAACTTCAAGAAATCCTAAGTGTTCCGGTGACCAAGACCCGGGAAAAGAGGCTGCAGGAATTCCAGCAGAAACTGGCCAGCCTCCGGTGGCTGGATCCGGCTTCCGGCAGCGGAAATTTCCTAACGGAAACCTACATCAGCATCCGCAGACTGGAGAACGAAGTCATCAAAGCCCTGTACGGCGGACAGATTGCCTTCGGATTCGAGAACGCCTCGCCGATTCAGGTGTCTATCAACCAGTTCAACGGCATCGAAATCAACGACTTTGCCGTAACCGTCGCCAAGACTGCTCTCTGGATTGCGGAATCCCAGATGATGAAGGAAACCGAAGACATCGTCCACATGAATCTGGACTTCCTTCCCCTCACCACCAATGCCCACATCGTGGAGGGCAACGCCCTGCGACTGGACTGGGAGGAAGTGGTGCCGAGGGAAGAGCTGAACTACATTATGGGAAATCCGCCC
>JBNMGJ010000250.1:0-2338 GCA_050872185.1 Mogibacterium sp. | reverse complement strand
CTGCCAGCTCTTCGTCGTACACCAGCGTGTTCATCGTGACGAATACCTTAACTCCTCTGGCATGGGCGTAGTCCAGTGCCTGCTGCAGGGTTTCATCGTCGAAGTTCCCTGCATTCATCCGGGCGTTGAACATCCGGCCGCCTACGTAGACAGCATCGGCACCGTTCTCTACCGCTGCGATGAAAGGTTCTATGCTTCCTGCCGGAACCAGAAGTTCCGGTCGTCTTTTCTTCTTCATGAATACCTCGTTCTCGTTTCTTATTCCGCCAGCTCCTGATTCCGTTCATCCACCACCGTAACAATATCCTTCGGGGTGTGGATAATCCGATTCGCATGGTACTGCCTGAGTTCCTCCTCTGGACGAAATCCCCAAGTAACACCTACGGTGTAGAGTCCTGCATTCTTTCCGGTCATCATATCCGTGTTGGTGTCGCCGAAGTACAAGGCTTCTTCCCTCTGCAGTCCGAATTTCTTCAGGATCTCGTACACCCCGGTAGGATCCGGTTTAATCGGAATCCGGTCGGTCTGTCCTTGTATATGATTGAACTGATCGGTTCCGAAGATGGTCTCCACCACATTCACCGCGCTGGCGTGGGGCTTGTTGGAAAATACCGCAAGATACAGGCCTCGCCGCTTCAGTTCTGATAGAGATTCCAGCACGTAATCGTAGGGCTTTACGTGGTACAAGGGATCCTCGTTCATCCACTTCCGACAAAGCCGGATTCCCTCATCGAAATATTTTCCCTCCGAATCGCCTGCCGCAGCCAGCGCTCGGCGCAGGGCATTGTCGATTCCGTCTCCGGCAAAATAATTAAACGCTTCCACCGGCTGTGCCGGCAGTCCGTAATGTTCTAATGTCATGTTAATCGGACGGGCAATGGATTCCTGGGTTCTCGTCAGTGTCCCGTCCAAATCGAAAATACATCCTTTTATCATGATTTAATACCCTCTTTCGAAATCTACCGCATGGGCCAGAGGCTCCCCAGCAATATACCGCTCTACATTGGCACAGAATAAATCCACCGATTCTTCCCTTGTGTGTTCCAGAGACATATTCCCAGAAATATGAGGGGTAATGATGGTGTTTCGGGTTTCCCACAGCGGATGATCCTTCGGCAGCGGCTCCGGCATGACCACATCTAATGCCGCACCTGCAAGCTTTCCGCTGTTCAGGGCTTCCATCAAGGCTTCCTGATCAATGGCGCTGCCTCTTCCCACGTTAATCACGATGGCGTGTTCCGGCAATAGAGCAATCCGCTCCTTCGACAGGGTTCCTCTGGTTTCCTTCGTCTCCGGCATGGCCAGAACCAGAATGTCCGTCTCGGTCAGGACCCCATCTAGCTCTTCCCGGGTGATAATTCGGTCAAAAGCAGGTTCGTCACACCGGCCGCTCCGGTTCATTCCAATCACCGTCTTGGCCGCCATTCCCTTCATGCGCTTTGCGGTGTATTTGCCAATATCTCCGGTTCCCAAAACGGTAACTCGGCTTCCGTAGATAGAACGAATCTCCACGTCGTGCCGCCATTCACGGTTCCGAATGATCTCACTGTATCTTGGCATCTGCTTAAGAAGTGCCAGTGCCATCATAACAATATGTTCCGAAATGGTCACACCGTAGGATCCGGCGCCGTTGGTCAGCTGACATCCTTCCGGCAGCACACCGGTCTCCAAATACGGAGCGATTCCCGCATAGGAGCTGGCGCACCAGCGGATATTCGCAAGTCCTTTTACCGGCTTCGGTGTCTCGCAGAACACGATTTCCGCATCGGAAATCTTTCCCACTGCCGCATCATCGTTGTCATAGAATTCCACCTCATAGCTGCCCTTCTCTGCGGCCCGGCGAATCTTTTCTTTTCTCTCTTCCGTCATAAAATGCACGGATACTGCTATTTTCTTCATATTCCCTAACCTCTTTCCCTTTGAGATAAAACTATTTAAATTGTATCACAATGCCCGGCAATTAACCATAGTTCGAGGTTGCTGGGGCGATTGGTATGCAAACTCCATACCTAAAAAGCTGACGTACCACTTTGATACGCCAGCTCTTCCAGAATACTATTTTCCCGAGAATAATTTACATATAAGAATGAATACAAACGTTATTATGAAGAAAACCTTACAAAAATGTAACTTGCTTATTCCCCCAATGTATGTATCGCTTTCACCGCATCCAGCAGAATGTGGAACTCATCCATTCTCGGAAGGCGGATTCGCACAAAGTTCTGGCTGAGGCTGTTGAAATCCCCGCCAGATACACAGAGCACTTTGTTATTCCAGAATTCCTTTTGCAAATCGATGGCTGGTTCATCGTGATACAAAACCAGAATGGACACCATAT
>JBNMGJ010000167.1:0-4194 GCA_050872185.1 Mogibacterium sp. | reverse complement strand
TGATAATACAGTCCGGCTTGAGCAGCCCAACAAATATGCATGGTAGACATAACATGAGTTCGGGTCCAGTCGAATATCTCCGTAATCTCACTCCAGTAATTCACATCTTCAAACTCAAGATGCTCTACCGGCGCTCCGGTGATAATCATGCCATCGTAGTATTCGTCCTGAATCTCACTGAAGGTCTTGTAGAAGGCAATCATGTGTTCCTGGGACACGTTGTGGGCTTTGTGGGTGGCCGTCTGCAGCAGCTCCAGCTCAATCTGAAGCGGTGTATTTCCCAGAAGACGGGCCAGCTGGGTTTCGGTATCGATCTTGGTCGGCATCAGATTCAACAGCAGAATGCGCAGTGGTCGAACGTCCTGGGTGATGGCCCGGGTGTCGGTCATGACGAATACATTCTCTTTGGTCAGGGTATCTATTGCCGGTAAATCATTTGGTACTTTAATTGGCATAATATGCTCCTTTCAATCTTCTCTTTCTGCTTCTATTCCAGGCTGGCGGCAATGCAGCACCAGTCTCCTTTCTCCGCGGTTTCCAGTACGGTAAAACCAAGTTCCGTCAGGGCGGAGACCACCTTTTCTTCCTGCTCTACTAATATGCCCGAGGTGATATAACGACCTCCCGGAAGAAGGTGCTTTGGCACATCCGGACTCAGCCTCAGCACCAGATGGGTCAGTAGGTTGGCTACAATCACGTCGGCTCGGTAGGAGACGCCCTCCGTCAAATCGCCTAACTGAAAATGAACCCCTTCCTGGATTCCGTTCAGCTGACTGTTTTCGTTCGAAGCGGTGATGGCTTCCTCATCGATATCGATGCCCAGTACCTCGCCAGCTTCCAGCTTTGATGCGATAATGGAGAGAATGCCGCTGCCACAACCCACGTCCAGCACCTTCTCTCCCGGCTTCAGGTATTTCTCCATCAGCAGCGTGGTAAGGGATGTGGTCTCGTGGGTACCCGTTCCGAAGGCCATTCCCGGATCGATGGACACCACCAATTCCTCCTGGGATTTCGGAGTGTATTCCTCCCAGCTGGGGCGAACCACAATTCGGTCCGTAATGTGGGCAGGTTTGAAATAGGCCTTCCACTTATCTTTCCACTCTTCGTCTCCCCGAAGAGTCACGGTCATCTTCATGCTGCCTAAGGAATCGCTGTTCAGCCCATCCCCGTAGGCGCCTTCTGCAAGCCGGTTCCGCACAACCGGTATCCAGCTCTCTAGGCTCTTCCGAAGTTCTTCCATCTCCGAAAGTTCCTGGGTGTAGATGGTCACCACCGCATTCCGGTGGGCATGGGCCATCATCTCTTCTCGGTCCACGTATTCCGTTCCCCAGGCTTCCTCCATCATCTGAAGGTCAATGTTCGGGTCATCCACGGCGAACTGCGTCACACCCATCTCCGTCAACTTATCCTCCAGAAATTCCACCCCCACACCAGCGGTCTCAATCTGAAGCTCATAATAGTTCATTCTGTCATTCTCCTCTATGTTCTTGATTTCGAAAGTTCCAGGTCATATTCATCTACAGTCCGGAACGAAGCATCCGGATTTCCTCTCCGTATCCGCTTAAGTCCTTCTGTGGGGTCTCCAGAATACAAGGCAGGCCCTGCAGCTTTGGATGACGGAGAACCGCCAGAATTCCTTCTGTCCCGATGGTTCCTTCTCCAATTCTAGCATGGCGGTCTTTGTGAGACCCTACCGGATTCAAGCTATCGTTGATGTGAAGCGCCTTGAGTCTGGAAAGACCAATCTCTCGGTCGAACTGCGACAGAACGCCATCCAGGTCATTCCGGATATCATATCCCGCATCACTGACGTGGCAGGTGTCCAGGCAGACTCCAATGTGATTCTGTAGCTCTACCCGCGAGATGATTTCCGCCAGCTCGGTAAAGCGACTTCCCACTTCGCTGCCCTTTCCCGCCATGGTCTCTAGAAGCACCGTGGTATGCTGTCCTTCTTTGAGGACCTGATTCAACATTTCGGAAATCATTTCAATTCCAGCCTCCACGCCTTGTCCCACATGGCTTCCCGGGTGGAAATTATAGTAATTTCCCGGCAGATACTCCATCTTCTGAAGATCTTCTTCCATGCACATTCGCGCGAAGTTCCGGACCTTCTCATCCTTGGAGCAAGGGTTCATGGTGTAGGGCGCGTGAGCCACCAGTTTTCCAAATCCGCTGGACGAAAGCATCTCCTGCAGTTTCTCCGCATCCTTCGGGTCCACCGCCTTGCTTCTTCCCCCCCTTGGATTTCTGGTAAAAAAAGCAAAGGTGTTTGCACCGATTTCCGACGCTTCTCGGCCCATTTTGGCAAAGCCTCCTGCCGATGACAGGTGGCATCCGATATATACACTCATCGTATCATCTCCTTATTCAATCCCTTCTATATTAGCATTTATTGAAGAATTATGAAAGACCGATTGCAAGAAGTCCGGAATAAAGGTAATATTTAATTAATAGAATTAAGGAGGCTAGAGATGATTCATCAGAACTCGAGAACCGAGCTGGTCATGGGACCGGAAGCTCTTGAAATATTGAAGGACAAGCACGTGTGCATTTTCGGTGTGGGAGGTGTCGGTGGCTACGTAACCGAAGCCCTGGCCCGAAGCGGCGTTGGCACCCTGGATATTGTGGACAATGACGACGTCGCCCTTACCAATTTGAACCGACAGATTATCGCCACCCGAAGCACCCTGGGACAGGCCAAGGTAGACGTGCTGGAGCAGCGGATTCACAACATCAACCCAGAAATTCAAGTGAACAAATTCCAGACCTTCTACATGCCGGAATGCGCCCATCAGTTTGATTTATCGAAGTACGATTACGTGGTGGACGCCATCGACACAGTGACCGCCAAGTTGGATATTATCCGGCGGTGCAGTGAACTCGGCACCCCAATTATTTCCGCCATGGGATGTGGCAACCGTTTCGACCCCACACAGCTGGTGGTAACGGATATCTACAAGACCAGCATGGATCCCCTGGCCAAGGTGGTTCGCCGAGAACTTCGAAAGTCCGGTGTGAAGAAGCTGAAGGTAGTCTGCTCCACCGAACCACCGATTACACCTTACGCCAGTGAAGAGAAAACGGCAAAGCGTACCGTTCCCGGTTCTACGCCTTTCGTTCCGGCTGCCGCCGGCCTGATTATCGCCTCTGTGGTGGTCAAGGATCTGACCCAATTCAACCCAGCTGACCGAATTCGAGGAGGAAAGCAGGATTAGACTTTCCTTTCCGAAATTTCATCGGTACTGCATGAAGAAAAGAATGATATTTTTACCCTTCGGTGGTAGAATAGAAATATATGTTTTGAAAAGAGGTATCACGAATGAACGATAGAAAATATCTCAACAACGAATGGAAATTCACCGAGGATGCGGACACTGAGGCCTCCGTCTCTGTGCGTATCCCCCACACCTGCAAGGAATTCCCTTATCATTACTTTGATGAAACGGAATGCCAGATGCGATGCAAATACGAACGTCCGCTATACATTCTGGATGAGTGGCGGGGGAAGACCTTGCTTCTCACCTTCGAAGGAGTGGCTCACCAAGCGGAGGTGTTCATCAACGATCAGTCCGTGGCGGTACACCCTTGCGGATACACCGCCTTCACCATCGATATCACGGACAAGGTGGAGTATGACAAATCCAACCGAATTAAGGTGATTGTGGACAGCAGAGAGTCTCTCAACATTCCGCCGTTCGGCCACAACGCAGACTTCCTGGCCTACGGCGGAATCTACCGGGATGTCTACCTGGAAATCCGAGAGAAGATGTACATCCAGGATGTGTATATTCGCACCCGCTTCCCCGGTGGACGGGCACAAGCGGTCAGCCGGGTCAAAGTCGCCAACCTGGAGCCAGCGGTTCAAATCCGCCAGGCCATCCGCCTTACCGGTTCGGATCAGGAATTCATTGATGTGGGATATGTTTCTGCTTCCAAGGGAACCATGGCTTTCTCTCTGGGGAACATTCAACGTTGGGACCTGGACCATCCGGTGCTCTACGATATCCGCACCCAGTTGATTGCCGCTGGAAAGGTCGTGGACGAAATTATCACTAAGGTGGGATTTCGGGAAGCGGAATTCCGGAAGGATGGATTCTACCTTAACGGGGAGAAGCTCAAGATTCGAGGGCTCTGCCGGTCCCAGGCCTTCCCTTACGTGGAATATGCCATGCCAGAGTCCATGCAGATTCAAGA
>JBNMGJ010000175.1:0-3927 GCA_050872185.1 Mogibacterium sp. | reverse complement strand
TGGTGCATGCAGGTAGCGCCATTGACAAGATTAACGGCGACGATAACCAAGAAGCAGAAGAAGTCATGGAGGCACTGTAATGGCATTGAGCAAAAGTGCAGCGGAGGCTGCAGAAATCGTCCGAAATTACGACGGCCCGAAGATTCGGATTATGGAGGTCTGCGGAACCCATACCCACGAGATTTTTCGGCTGGGAATCCGCCAGATGCTTCCGGACAGCATCGAGCTGATTTCCGGACCGGGATGTCCGGTATGCGTGACGCCGGTGGGGTTCATTGATGAAGCAGTGATGTTGGCTCTGGACAAGGGGGTTAAAATATTTACCTTCGGTGATTTGATCCGAGTACCGGGAACAGAGAAGAGCCTGGCAGTGGCGAGAAGCGAAGGTGCAGACATTCAGGTGGCCTACTCCCCCATGGACGCACTGGAATACGCCAAAGAGCACCCAGCGGAGGAAGTCTGTTTCCTGTCTGTAGGATTTGAAACCACCACACCGGGAAGTGTGATCGCCCTTCGAAATGCGGTACAGGAAGGGGTGTCCAATTTCTCCCTGCTGACTGCCAACAAAACCATGGATGCCGCCTATCTGGCCCTCAAGGATAGCGCAGATGCATTCCTCTATCCCGGCCACGTCAGCACCATGACGGGCATGGATATCTACCGGAAGTTGGCAGAGTCGGAAGGGATATCCGGGGTGGTAACTGGTTTTACCACATCGGAAATCGTTACCGCGCTGGCCACCGTGGTTCGCCGAGTGACGGAAGTCCGGAAAGGGAAAATCGCTGCTTTTGCCGAGAACTGCTATCCGGCGGTGGTGACCGAACAGGGAAGTCCGGCGGCGCGAAAGCTTGTAGCAACTTACATGGAACCCTGTGATACGGAATGGCGAGGCCTGGGGGTGATTCCCACATCTGGCCTAAAGCTTCGGGAAGAATACGCAGCCCATGACGCAAGGGTGCGTTTCCATCTTCCCGCGGTAAAAGGACAGGCCAATCCGGCCTGTCGATGTGGTGAAGTGCTCCGGGGAGAATGCAGACCTATGGACTGCAAAATCTACGGAAAAGTCTGTACGCCGGAACATCCGGTAGGGGCTTGCATGGTATCCAGCGAAGGAGCTTGCTCGGCCTATTACAAATACGGTGATACTCTGAATCTGAAATAGCGAGGTGAAATCAAAATGAATGACAGAATTACATTAGCCCATGGAGCCGGGGGAAAACAGACTTCAGAATTGATTGGCGGACTGTTCAAGAAATACTTTGACAACCCATATCTGACAGCAGATGATGCAGCGGTGCTGACACCGCCGGCTGGAAGAATGGCCATGTCTACCGATGGATTCATCGTATCCCCAGCCTTCTTCCCAGGAGGAAATATCGGAAAACTCAGCATCTGCGGAACGGTGAACGACCTGGCCTGCATGGGGGCAAAGCCGCTATATATTTCCTGTGCCTGCGTCATCGAAGAGGGATTCCCCCTGGATACTCTAGAGGAAATCGTTCGCAGCATGGCGGAGACGGCCGCGAAAGTCGGAGTTCATATCGTCTCTGGCGATACAAAGGTGGCTGGAAAGGGCCAGGTAGACGGTATCTTTATCACCACCACCGGCGTGGGAGAGATTATGGAGCAGGCGGACCTTTCCGGAGCCTATGCCCGTCCGGGAGACGCGGTCATCGTTACCGGCGATGTGGGAAGACACGGCTGTACCATTCTGCTGGAGAGAGACCGCTACGGAATGGAAGCGAATGTAACCAGCGACTGTGCACCGCTGTGGCATCCGGTGAAGGATGTTCTTTCTAAGGTGCCGGAAGTGCACGTTATCCGAGATGCCACAAGAGGTGGCGTAGGCACGGTGCTTTACGAGATTGCCGAACAGAGCAATGTGGGCGTTATGCTGGATTCGGAAGCGGTTCCAGTGGCAGATGAGGTGAAGGGTGTTACCGGAATGCTAGGACTAGAGCCACTGTACCTGGCCTGTGAAGGACGACTGGTGATGTTCGTACCGAAGGAAAAAGCCCAGGAAACGGTGGAAATCCTGAGAAGGGCTAGTCCGGATACGGCAGGTGCTACCATCATCGGTGAGGTGACCGACCGGATGGCAGGACACGTGGTGATGACCACAGAGCTTGGAACAGAAACACTGCTTCCGCCGCCAAGCGGAGAACTGTTGCCGAGAATTTGCTAAGAAGTGAACCGGACGTCAATTGAATCACCTTCTGGCACCTCCCTTTGTGATAGGTAAGTGAACTGTTGGTGGGAAGAAACGAAAAAAGTGTGTTTGCGACGGCCCTCCCGCGAACTTTTTTACCAGATGGTCTCTGAGAGTCTCCTAGAGTTCGCGGGAGAAAACGGTGGCATAAGGGTTCCGGGAGGGAGACCCGCGAACTTCAGCATCTATGAAGGGCTATTTTTACCTAGGGAAGGGAAAAAGTTCGCGGGAAGGCCTTGGGAAAAGCCTTGATTGCGTTATCTCCCGTGAGCAGTTCACATACCTTTCACATTTCTCAAACACTGGGGCTTGAGCTGGCCGGTGAAAATTCCCTGCAAAAATAAATTTAAAAAAATCAAAAAAAGTACTGGACAAGAGGGTGCTTAATCTGTATAATAAATCTTGCGTTGAGCGAGCAAATGAATATGGCGTATTGGTCAAGAGGTTAAGACGCAGCCCTCTCACGGCTGAATCTGGGGTTCGATTCCCCAATACGCTACCAATGAACTCTGAAGACTTCAGTAGAAGACTTCAGAGTTTTCTTTATATGTTCGGCACTGTATGAATTTCGATGTGGGAATCCTTTTGTTTCGAAAAGTGTATATAAGGTGGAAGTATCGTGATGATATTTTTCAAAATTATCACCTTGCGATGGAATAATATACTGCGATAAAATTATAGAGACAACAGGGCAGAGCAGAAGGAGGGACAAGGATGTTATCGTTCGAAAATGACTATAGTGAAGGCGCTCATTCCAGAATTCTCAAGAGACTGGTATCTACGGATTTGGTGCAGGCAACCGGGTACGGAAAGGACCCGTATTGCGAGGAAGCGCGGATTCGGATTCGGCACGAGATTGGAATGAAGGATGCAGAAATATATTTCATGGTGGGAGGAACCCAGACCAATCAGGTGGTAATCGACACCATGCTGAAACCTTACGAAGGCGTTATTGCAGCGGAAACCGGTCACGTGAACGTACACGAGGCGGGTGCAATCGAATATTCCGGTCACAAGGTGCTGACGGTGCCGGAACACAACGGCGGCAAAGTGAATCCCATGGAGGTCAAGAAACTGATAGAAGATTTCTACCAGGATGGTAACCACGAGCACATGGTATTGCCGGGAATGGTATATATTTCTCAGCCTACCGAGTACGGTGCACTGTACTCCAAGCGGGAGCTAGAGGCGCTAAGTTTAATTTGCCACAAGTACCATATTCCGCTGTACTTAGATGGCGCCAGACTGGGATATGCGTTGGCTAGCCACGAGAATACAGCCACAATCAGGGACATTGCAAAGCTGACGGATGTGTTCTATATCGGCGGGACCAAGGTGGGAGCATTGTGCGGGGAGGCACTTGTTTTTACCAAAAACAACATGCCGGCCCACTTTGAGACCCAGGTTAAGCAGCATGGAGCCATGATCGCCAAGGGAAGACTGCTAGGAATTCAGTTCGCAGAACTGTTCAAAGACAAGCTGTACTACAAGCTGGGACAGAACGGCATCGATACGGCGGAGATGCTGAAGATGATTCTTCACGAGAAGAACTATCCATTCTACTTCGAATCTCCGACGAATCAGCAGTTCGTAATCGTGGACAACCGCAAGATGGAAGAACTTCGAAAGAAGGTGGTGTTCAGTTACATGCAAAAGTACGATGATACCCGCTCGGTAATCCGGTTTTGCACCAGCTGGGCCACGAAACCGGAAAATGT
>JBNMGJ010000226.1:0-2704 GCA_050872185.1 Mogibacterium sp. | reverse complement strand
CTTCACCACGCCGTACTGATTTCGCTCCAGCACCGCATAGCCCTCCTTGAGAAGTCCGGTAACCGTGTCAATGATTCCGGTGGCATTGGCTCCGTCAATAACCTGCATAGGCGGATTATCTCCTTTTCGCGCTGGCGGCTGAATGTAGATGAAGGCGCACCCCGCAATCATGGCTGACAGCTCCGCTGACTGGAACAGGACATCCGGATTGTTCATCTGGAACACCGAATTCATTCCCAAGAGATCGTTCCGGAACTCGTTGAACACCACCCGATCGGCCAGGGAATCCACCGCCTTGGCGCACCATCCCAGACTGGAGGTGAAGCCCCGAAGTTCTGGCGGCGTACTGATGCCGAAATCCCGTACATAGTTCTTCATCTCGTAATATTTGTACCGGAGATTCACCCGCTGCCGTTTCTGATTCAGTTTTCTCCTGAGGTATTCCATACCCATGTAATCGCTCATTCTTTTCCTCCAAAAAAATATTTTTCTCTTCTCGCGCCCATCCGATTCAGCGAGAAATATTCGTAGTGACGGCGTGAAGTTCGGCCGCCCCCCTGCCGGGGTACCCTACCCCCTATTAAAAAAATTTTTATTGTTTCGCCCGATTCCGTTAAAGCATTAAAAGAAACGTTTATTTTTTTAAATGAAAACCTTCTGCTTCTCCTTTGGTTTCTCTTTGCTTTCGCTTTGCTCTTCCTTTGCTTTGCCTTTCATCACCGCTTTGAAGTGTCTCCAATCCATGGACTGAGGCAGCACTCTGTTGCTGATAACTTCTTGCGTCTTCATCTCTGCTCTGTCGATGAGCTTGTCCGACTTCTGCCTGTTGCAAGTCCAGTGGGCCAGCTGTAGGTTGTCCAGGTCGGAGGGGTGGCCGCCTTTTGCTATGGGGATGATATGATCGATACAGGGGCTTAAAGGATGGGGGTACTTCAATTTGAAGTCCACCGGCTTTCCGCAGATACCGCACACGGTTTGTGTTGCGTATATCTTTTTCTTGTTCCGCTCGAAGGCGCCCCGGTGTACACCGTTCTGGTCTGGGCGGTTCCGCTTCCTCGGTGCCATGTTACTGTACCCGGTTCCAATCCACGCCGTAGGTCTCCACGATGTAGCGGAAATCCTGCAGGTCGTGGTCTCGGATGAATGTCTTTCCCGGGTCGTCCTTCTTCACCCCGATGTGCATCAACTCGTGAATCATCAGGACACGAAGCTGGTCTGGATTCATCCCCTCGCAGTTCGGCTCGTAGACGGTCACCAGGAAGTCATAGGGTGTGAATATTCTCCAGTACTCCGGAACCTTCCGGCAGTCTGCATAGATAATCCCGCCCTGCTTCCGCTTCTCCACCTTGCTGGCCACAATGCCGACGGCTATCCCCGCATCGCTGATGTGCTCCAGTATCGGCTCATTCTTGAGCACGTCTTCCAGTATGTCGTTGTAGTCCTTGGTCAATTGGTATCTCATATCGTCCTCCGTATTTCTTGCACAACAAAGCGCCGCCCTTCGGCGACGCTTCATCATTCGTGTTCGGTTCTAGTTTCCCCATTGGAAAAGGCGCTCCCAGATATTGAGTCCGGGATGCGCCTTCGTTTTCTTTCACGATATCAGTATAGCATAAGTCTTGTTCGTTTTTGTTCGTTCTTGTTCGATGGCTGTCCTATTCGCTAATCATCCGGCCGTATGCTTCCAGTCCATCCATCCGAAGTTGACGGATGTATCCCTCGGTGTAATGAAGCCGGTGGGCGGTCTTCCAGTCCGTCTCATGCAGAATGTATTTCGCTTCCAGTACCGCTGCCGTGATGGAATCCAGCGCCATCAGTTCCGCTTCCACCTTCCGGCTCTCCTGGACCCACTGGGTGATGGCATCGGCCAGCCGGTCCTTCTCCACGATGATATCCATCACCGCTTCCTCCAGCTTGTCCTTCCGGGCGGATGTCTGCACGTGTTCCCCATCGGAATATCCTCCGCACTGGGTAGCCATGGTTTCCAATTCCTGAATCCGGTTCTCGCTTCTGCTGATGGCCCGTCTCAATCTGTCCAGCTCTTCCAATCTCTCCCTTGCTCTATCCCTGTACTGCCTTGCGTCCATTCTACCTCCTCGCTCCGCTGATAATAATATACTTCAACCAGGCACAATGCTATTACATTGCGCCGGATGATTCATAGTCTGCTAGTTCCATCTGCTTCAGTTCCTCGGCTCGCTGATAAGTCTCATCCCTTCGAACCGGTGTGCCCTTCCTCCACTTGCTGATTCTCGGCACTGGATCCGTGGCCACCATCATGTATTCCATGTGGGTGATATGGGTAATTGGATTCTCGAATCGCCGAATGGAATCCTCATCGATGCAGTACCCTTTGAACGGCTTCGGCTCATCCAGGATAGCCTTGGATAATTTTACCGGCTGCGTCATAACAACTGGATGCACCAGGTTTCTGCTGCACCGATATCTTCTCTTGGTCATGTTCTCGGATTTCCGGAATGTCTTCTGGGTTTCCTTGATGAGGTAGCTGGCCAGCGCCTTGTAGTTCCGACTCTCATCCAGGTTCGTATATCTCACCCGTCCCTCTTTCCACTGCTTCCGGATAATCTCTCCATCGATGAAATTCATCACGATGTGGTGATGGATGCGGTGATTCTCATACTCGGTCACTACCACATAACGCATCTCTTTCCCCAGCTTCTTGAACTCTCTCTTCATTCTCCGG
>JBNMGJ010000109.1:0-6091 GCA_050872185.1 Mogibacterium sp. | reverse complement strand
TTTCTCCACGGGTATATATCAAGGTGCAGAAAGTAGCGCGGACAATTGCGGATATTGAAAAATCAGAAATCATTCAGGCAGAACATATGTCGGAGGCGTTAAACTACCGAACGACATGGGCAGACACATATTAGAAGTCTATATCGCTGGGGATATTACGGCAAAATATACTATAAAGAAAGGAAAAAGGAGACGAATGGGAGACGACAGACAGATTGTAGACATTCATTCGAAACTATATCCGGAACAGCTCCGAGAAATTGCAAAACCGCCGAAGAAATTATACTGTAGCGGAAGATTAGAATTGTTATCCAGAAAATGTGTATCTGTGGTGGGCTCTAGAAGATATTCACTATACGGAAAACAGACAGCGCTGATGATTGGTCGGCATCTGGGGCGAACGGAATTGGTAACCGTGTCGGGCCTCGCAAGCGGTATTGATACCTTTGCTCATACCGGAGCTTTGGAATCCCATGGAGATACAATAGCGGTTCTTGGAACTGGAATGAATCAGATATATCCGAAGAAAAATCGGGATTTACGGCATCAAATTGAATCCTGCGGACTGGTGATTTCGGAATACGAAGATGAATTCAGGGGAAACCGGTATTCATTTCCCGCAAGGAACCGAATCATAAGTGGGCTTAGTCGGTGCGTGGTAGTGGTAGAAGCCGGAGTCAGCAGTGGTGCGCTAATTACAGCACAATATGCTGGAGAGCAGGGAAAAACGGTGTATGCCGTTCCGGGAAATATTAACAGTCAGTTCAGCCTGGGTACCAACCTGTTGATCCGAGATGGTGCAGTTCCGCTGGTGGTCATCGATGATTTGATGCGAGATATGGGGATAGAGAAACCGAAGGAGGTGGAGCAGGAAAAAGAAAGCCTGGGGGGAGATGAAAAACAGGTGCTAGAAGTCATTGCACAGAATGATGGTGTTCATGTGAATGAAATTGCCCACATATTGAACAAAAACATTGGAAAAGTGAGTGCTATAATAACCGTGCTAGAAATTAAAGGGTGGGTTGTAAGCGCTGCAGGCAAAATTCACCTTGCAAAATAAGACATATAGAGGTATGCTATAGACTGTTGCAAACTATTTTGAGGAGATATTGAATGACAACAGCTGCGAAAAAAAGCACAACAAGCAAGAAAAGCACAAAGACATCGACGAAAACGAAGACGAGACAGAAGACACTTCTGGTAGTAGAGTCTCCGTCGAAGGCAAAGATTATTGGAAAATATTTAGGATCCAGTTACAAGGTGATTGCATCGGTGGGTCACGTTAGGGACCTTCCAAAGAGCCGGTTAGCGGTGGATGTGAACAATCACTTTGAGCCGGAATATATTAATATACGTGGAAAAGGACCGGTGATTCGGGAGTTGAAGAAGGAAGCGGCTGCGGCCGAGCGTGTCCTTCTGGCAACGGACCCGGACCGGGAAGGAGAAGCCATTTCCTGGCATATCGCACACCTTCTCGGTATTGATCCGAATTCGGAATGCCGCATTGAATTCAATGAAATTAACAAAGATGCGGTCAAAGAGGCGATTAAGCATCCAAGAGCTATCAAGATGGGTCTGGTGGATGCCCAGCAGGCACGTCGAGTGCTGGACCGTCTGGTGGGTTACCAGATTAGCCCGCTCCTCTGGAAGAAGGTTCGCCGGGGCCTTTCTGCCGGACGCGTCCAGTCAGCGGCCCTGAAGATTATCTGCGATCGAGAGGACGAGATTAATAATTTCATACCGGAGGAGTTCTGGAATATCTACGCAGATTTCGGAAACGACTTCAAGGCACAAGTATCGAAGCGAAGTGGAAAGAAGTTCAAAATTCCGGATAAGGAGGCGGCTCTTTCGGTAAAAAAAGATTTGTCGGAGAACCCATATGAAGTCCGCGAGGTTAAACGGAAGGACAAGAAAACAAATCCGTACCCTCCTTTTACCACTAGTACATTACAACAGGATGCATCCATCAAGTTGAATTTCCAGGCAAGACGCACCATGCAAATCGCTCAGCAGTTATACGAAGGTGTGGATATTAAGGGAATGGGTTCTCGAGGCCTTGTAACGTACATTCGTACCGATTCCGTTCGTATATCTGACGGTGCAAGAGAGCAGGCCCACAAATATATCGAAATCATGCTGGGCAAAGAATACACCGGCTCTGGAAAGTTCACCAATAAGAAGAACAAGGATATTCAGGATGCCCATGAGGCCATCCGTCCTTCTGACGTGGAACTGGATCCGGAGATGCTTCGGGATTCCTTGACGCCGGATCAGTATAAGTTGTACAAGCTGATTTGGGAGCGTTTCGTTGCTTCTCAGATGGCGCCGGCAATCAGCGATACCGTAAGCGTGAAGATTCAGAACGGAAAGTATGAACTGGCAGCCAGTGGTTCCACGCCGAAATTCGATGGATGGCGCAAAATCTACCGGTCTTCTTCCAGTGCAGATAAGTCTATGAACATTCCAGAACTGGCGGAAGGAGATATACTGACAGCGAAGAATGTGGAGACGGAACAGAAATTTACGACTCCACCGCCAAGATATACCGAAGCCAGCCTGGTCAAGACCATGGAAGAACAAAACATCGGACGTCCGAGCACCTATGCGACCATTATTACCACTCTGGGAACGAGAAGATATATCAAACGGGAGAAGAAATCCCTTATGCCGACGCAGCTTGGATTTGATGTGACCAAAATCATGTCGGAATATTTCTCGGATATTGTGGATGTACAGTTCACCGCCCAGATGGAAGATAACCTGGACTCTGTGGAACTCCAGAAGATGCCGTGGAGAAACACAATTGATGAGTTCTACGGAAACTTCGAGAAAGAGCTGGAGAGAGCCGATGCGGAAGTGGAACGGATTGAGCAGGAAGCGGTTCTGAGTGACGAAGTCTGCGAACTCTGTGGAAAACCAATGGCTATTAAGGAAGGTCGCTTTGGACAGTTCCTGGCTTGCACCGGTTATCCGGAATGCCAGAACACGAAACCGATTATGATTAAGGTTGGGGTGCCTTGCCCGAAATGCGGGAAAGACATCGTGCAGAGGCGTTCCAGAAAGGGAAGAATTTTCTACGGATGCAGCGGATATCCGGATTGTGATGTAACATTCTGGAATAAGCCGATTGATAGAACCTGCCCGAAGTGCGGGTCCCTTCTGGTGGAGAATACCACGAAGAAATATCGCTATAAATGCTCGAATAAAGAATGCGATTACAGAGAAGAATAGATAATCTGCTGTTTTGAATTGATTTGAAGGAGAGAAGAAACAAATGGGTAAAATCGAATTTCATGCCACCACCATCTGTGCGGTTCGTCGCCTGAACGGTGATATCTGCATTGGTGGAGATGGTCAGGTTACCATGGGTGAAACAACCATTATGAAGAACAACGCGAAGAAAGTGAAGAAAATCTTTGGCGGTAAGGTGCTGACCGGATTTGCAGGATCTGTGGCGGACGCTTTTTCGTTGACGGACAAATTCGAGAAGAAGCTGGATGAGCATGGCGGAAATCTGAAGCGTGCAGCGGTAGATTTGGCGCAGATTTGGCGTTCGGACAAGGGTGCCAGAAGCCTGGAAGCCCTTATGATTGTGATGGACAAAGACGACCTTCTGGTAATTTCTGGAAACGGCGAGGTCATCGTACCGGATATGGATGTGGTGGCCATCGGGTCGGGTGGAAACTACGCATATTCTGCAGCGCGTGCCCTGTACGATAATACCCAGTTGGATGCAGAGTCTATTGTCCGGAAATCTCTGGAAATCGCTTCATCCATCTGTGTATACACCAATGACCATATCTCGGTCGAGAAGCTGTAAGGAGGTGGAACAGAAGAGATGAACATCAAGAACATGACACCAAAACAAATCGTGGCAGAGCTGGACAAGTACATTATCGGACAGGATGATGCCAAGAAATCCGTCGCCATTGCACTTCGTAACCGCTATCGCAGAAATCTTCTCAGTGATGAGATGCGGGAGGAAGTTACACCGAAGAACATTCTGATGATTGGACCTACTGGCGTGGGAAAGACGGAGATTGCCCGGAGACTGGCTCGCATTATGGAAGCTCCTTTTATCAAAGTAGAGGCTACGAAATATACAGAAGTGGGATACGTTGGCCGCGACGTAGAATCCATGATTCGGGATCTGGTGGAAGCGTCCATCCGCATTACGAAACAGAAGCAGGTGGAGGAGAAGTACGACCTGGCGGAAAGCAGGGTGGAGGACCTTATCGTGGAAGCACTTGTTCCGGATAAGAAGGCAAAGAAGGAGAAGAAAACGGAGAAGTCCAATCCATTTGACTTCATCTTGAACAGTGGCGGATACACCAGTCAGAAAGAAGAATACGAGAAGAGCCAGAATTCGGAGCCAGAGGAAGTCTCCGATGATATTCATATGGCCAGAGAACAGGTTCGCCGGGATCTCAAGGCGGGAAGACTGGAAAACGAAATCGTTGAGATTGACGTAGAAACGGCCCGGAACACCAATCAGTTAGATATGGGCAACGAGAGCATGACCATTGCCATTGGAAATATTTTCGGCGACGATATGCCGAAGAAGATTAAGCATAAGAAAATGACGGTGAAAGATGCGCGGAAGGTCCTCTTAGAACAGGAGGCGCAGAATCTGATTGATATGGATCAGGTGGTGGATGAAGCGCTGGAGAATGCAGAACAGAACGGAATTGTCTTTATCGATGAGATTGATAAGATTGCTTCCGGCAGCTCCATGTCTTCCCACGGAGAAGTATCCAGAGAAGGCGTTCAGAGAGATATCCTTCCAATCGTGGAGGGCAGCGTGGTGAACACCAAGCATGGTCCGGTAAAAACAGACCACATGCTGTTCATCGGTGCCGGTGCGTTCCATGTAGCGAAAACCACCGATTTGATTCCGGAACTGCAGGGGCGGTTTCCGATTAAGGTGGAGCTGAAAAATCTGGACAAGGAGGATTTCAAGCAGATCCTGACCGTGCCGGAGAATGCCGTTATAAAGCAGCAGAAAGCCCTTTTGGAGACCGAAAATGTCAAAATCGACTTCACCGACGATGCCATTGACGAAATCGCGGAAATGGCGTATTTGATGAATGAGGAATCAGAGAATATTGGAGCCAGAAGACTTTATACCATCATGGAGACTCTTCTGGAGGATATTTCCTACGAACTTCCAGATCCGGATATCACGGAGTTGGTCGTAGACCGTGAGATGGTACAGAAAAAGTTCAAAGAGAAAGTTAAAGCCGTAGACGTAGACAAATATATCCTGTAAATTATGAGTTATCGGACAGTGTATCAGGAAGCAGAAGCCCAACAGGTGATTCAGCGATCGAAGTTCATCACCCATGTGTCTCCCGTAGATTCTTACGAGGAGGCACAGGCTTATGTTTCCATGCTTAAAGAACAATATAAAGATGCCACCCACAACGTTCCGGCGGTAGTGATTGGCGAGAAACAAGAACTTCAGTGGATGAGCGATGACGGGGAGCCCCAGGGGACCTCTGGGCCGCCGATTCTTAGAATGCTGGTAGAAGAAGGACTAACCAATCTAGTTGTGGTGGTCACAAGATATTTCGGTGGCGTGAAGCTGGGGACCGGTGGATTGGTACGCGCTTATTCCAGCTCGGCAAGAATGGGACTGGATGCTGCGGGAATCTGTCAGGTAACAGATGGATTCGTCATGGAATTTATCATCGATTATTCGCATTTGGCTAAAATTAACAATATGGAGCAGAATCATCCGTTCCGTATTGCAAATATCGAGTACACGGATAAAATCCATATGACGGTGGAGTGTAAAGAAGAGTCGGAAGAGGTTGTCATAAAAGCCTTTAATGATGTTACCTCCGGAACGTGTCAGCTGCTTTCGAAAAAAAATGAGAAAATTCGTGAAAAACTTGTTGACAGCATTTAGAAGCTGTGGTAATATATCACTTGTCGTCAGGAAGAACGAATTCAGACAAAAGGAATTCAAAATTTCTGAAAAAAAGAGTTGCACTCAGCAAGAAAGTTTGCTATAATGAGTGACCGACCGACACATGGACGCTTAGCTCAGCTGGGAGAGCATATGCCTTACAAGCAGAGGGTCATAGGT
>JBNMGJ010000196.1:0-3455 GCA_050872185.1 Mogibacterium sp. | reverse complement strand
TTACCGCACAGTGCTGTGGCCCCAGGGGCAGCACGTGGCCATATCCGAAAGCAGCTATCAGAAACTGTGCCAGAAAGCCGGACTGCAGCCGGAGAAACTTTCCCTCACGAAGGATGGAACTCGGGTTCACATTGTCATCCAACAGGATGCCGCCATGCCGGCCCACAACTTGGAGTGGTACAGCGGCGGTAGTGGGAACCTATTCCGAATCGGGCAGCCCCTTCTTAGCTACGATCCGAATGTAGTTGCCCACATCTACCTGCGCCATCAGGCCACCTACGAGCGGAGAATCCTCACCGGCTCCCTTCAAGGAGGAACCCAGGAGAACCTGGTGGTTCTGTCAGATGCCTACTTCAATCGAATCTACCGAATGCACCGGGTAGAGAGAGATCCATTGGGAACTACGACGCCATCTGAGGCGAAGGAAGGCCCGTCCCGCCTGATTCTGATTCAGCTAAAAGCAGGTTCGAATCCCCAGAAGGTGGAGAAAATTCTGAACCGTGTGGAATCCCGACACGTGTCCGATCAGCAATATGACGAATCCATTCGGAGTTACTATAAGACATCGAAGTGTGAAGAAGACAATCGGAGCAGCCAGGCTTTCCGTCACCGAATGAATCAGATTATCGCGGCGGGTCTGTTCCTGATGGTATTGTTCTCCTTCTGTATTAAGCTGAGCCTGGGACAGGAAGAGCAGAAGCGGGAGTATCAGCTCTTAGATACCCTGGGAATGGGAGAAGGAGAGCAAAAACGCCTCTTTGACCGAGAGATGAAGCGGTATATTCTGGGAAGCATGGGAGTCTCTGTTCTGTTGGCACTTCCTTTTGCCGGACTTTTGCCCTATCTCCGAATGATTACTGGGATACAGTTGGGAGAGTACTGGAAGAGCCTGGGGCTACTTCTGGGCGTTTGTGCAGTGGGTCTATACATTGCATTGGAAATATTGGCAAGACACTTCAGGAGGGTGAATCGATGAATGAAATAATGGAAATCAAAGGACTTAAGAAGCAATATCGAAAAGATGCACCCTGGATTCTGAAGGGAATCAATTTGACGATTTGTCGGCAGGACTTTATCGCCATCATGGGTCGGTCCGGATGTGGGAAAACCACTTTCCTCAAGACGCTGGGGCTGGTGGAGACCGCGACGGCAGGAGAAATTGTCTTCAAAGGAAAAGAGGTCAGTGGCCTGTGGCGAAGCGAGATTTCGGATATTCGGCGCCGGGAAATGGGGTTTATCTTTCAGGATTACAATCTGATGGGAAGCCTTACTGTTCGAGAGAACATCATGCTTCCGGCGCTGCTGGACAAGATGGATCCGAGGCAGCGGGAAGACAGGACGGAACAGCTGATTCGGCGGTTCGGAATTGAGGAATACCGGGATCAATATCCCCACGAGATGTCCGGCGGCCAACAGCAGCGGGTGGCCTTGTGCCGAGCCCTTATCAATGATCCGGACCTGATTCTGGGGGATGAGCCCACGGGAAATCTGGATTCCGCCATGGGAAGACAGGTGATTGAAACGCTGACCGAGTTCAATGAAAAAGACGGAAAGACGGTAGTTCTGGTCACCCACGACCCGAAAATTGCCATGTGCTGCAAGAAAGTGGTCTTCATGAAGGACGGACTGCTTCTGGATGCGCTGGAAAAGGAGGGACGAGGGTCGGAATCTTTTTACCGGGAAATTCTGGGTAAGATGGAAGAATTGTAGAAATACACGATTTATACACGGAAATTATTGAATTTTCTGCGGTAAAATGCTAAAATTTATGCGTATTTTTTTGAAGAACGTAAGTTAAAGGGGATTGTAGACTAAGAAAACGGGGGAACGATGAAGAAACCAGCCAGAAGTGAGTATTTTTTTGGATTTGTACTGTTGATTATCGGTGTAATGGTAGGCCATCTTAGCATGGATTTCCTGGACACCAGTGAGATTCAGTCCATGTCTGTAGAAATTGTCACCAGTGCTATATTCATTCTGCTGTTCACCGTGCTAATGGAAATCTTCTATGTTCTCTGGAGACGAAAGAAGAAACAGGATGAGGGAAAAGTGGATATTCCGGTAACCACCATTATCCTGCTTCTGGTAGCGGGCTTTCTCTTCTCTGTGTGCACAAGGTTGGTGGACAATGTAGATGGCATGAAGGCTTTCATTGAGGGAGATGACTTCAAGAATTTCGTCATTTCTTTTATTAAAAGTAAATTTTAATAAAGAATTGTTTAAAAATATTAAATGGGTGCGTTAGGTTTTTCTAACGCACTTTTTTTCGTCCAAAGTGACCACACAAAAAACACATTAAGTGGTGGACAAACGGATTCAAAAGTTTATAATAGAAAACTAGTTAAAAACAATCCGGTGGCGCAAAGCCGCTGGTAGAAGGGAGTACACTATGAAACTTATTGCAGTGGCAGTATTCTTAGTAGTAATACTGCTGATCATTTCGGAACGAGTGCATCGTACCGCAGCGGCAATGGGCGGCGCAGTTGTACTGATACTGACCGGCGTAATGTCCGCGGACAAAGCACTTTCCTACATTGATTTCAACACCATTGGTGTGCTGGTGGGAATGATGATTTTCGTGGCCGTGGTGCGTCAATCCGGCATGTTCGAATACATCGCAATCCGGGCGGCCAAGGCGGTGCATGGAGATCCATGGAAGATTATGGTGGCCTTCGTGCTGATTACCGCAGTGTTGTCCGGCATCTTGGACAACGTAACGACGGTCCTGCTTGTAGGCCCGATGTCCATTGCCATCGCTCGGATGCTGAAGGTGGATCCGGTACCATTCTTGATGGGGCAGATTCTTGCTTCTAACGTAGGTGGTACCGCAACCTTAATTGGTGATCCGCCAAATATCATGATTGGTAGTGCCGCACATCTGTCCTTCCTGGACTTCCTGGACAACACAGGATTTACCGTGCTGTTCATCCTGTGCGTGCTGATTCTGATGATGAAAATTTTCTACAAAAACAAAATTGAATTGGACACCGTGGATACCAGTGAGATTGAGAAGTTGGATCCATCCAAATCCATCACCAATCCGGTTCTGATGAAGAAAGCCATTGTGGTGTTGGTACTGGTTATCATTGGATTTATCTTCCATGATAAACTGGGAATTGAGTCCTCTGTTGTCGCTCTGACCGCAGCAGCCGTTATGCTGATTATCGGCAGGGAAGACGTGGACCACGCAATTCAGGATGTAGAGTGGACCACCATTCTATTCTTCATGTCATTGTTCGTTGTGGTAGGCGGATTGACCGAGACGGGTATCATCAAGGAACTCGCATCGAAGCTCATCAGTGCCACCGACGGACACCCGATTGTCACCATGCTGGTTCTGCTGTGGGCGTCGGCGCTATTGTCCTCCATCCTGGACAACATTCCGTCCGTTGCGACTCTGATTCCACTGATTCTGGCGATGCAGGCCGATGGAATGGACGTCACCTCCTTCTGGT
>JBNMGJ010000266.1:0-1921 GCA_050872185.1 Mogibacterium sp. | reverse complement strand
GTATTCCACCTGGCCGTTATCGCCGCTAAAGAGCAGTTTCTTCACCGTGCCGTTCTTATACAGTTCGATTCCCTTGTCCAACCGGTCCCGAAGCATGGGCGATGGCTTCCGGTTCGCGTAGACCGAAGCCCCCAGCACCAAAGCGCAATCGGCTGGATTCTCCTTCGTATATGTCGAATTCTCCTGAGTGGTTAGCAGCGCACCGCCGGTTTTTCGAACGTATTGGTTCATACCAACAACTACCAACAGCCCAAGGATTCCCAGAAGAATCAGGACCTTCAATATTCGTATTATGATTGCTTTTTTCCCTTTTCCTTTGCTAAATACAGACATTCTTTCCCCTTCTCTTTTCTCACAGGTTGCTATGATACCACAACAATGTGATGAATTAAAGGTGGTTTTGCGATGTGGCAAGGCCATCCTAATTGTGCTATCATGGTTTTACTTCATGATTCGGTAAAAGTACAATTCGGAAATGCCGGACCTATCCGAGTAATTTTTAAAGGAAGAGGAATAAGATATGTATCGTTTTGCAATATACGGAAAGGGCGGAATCGGAAAGTCCACCGTCACCACCGCCCTGTCCTGTGCCTTTGCGGAGATGGGACTGCGGGTGCTGCAGGTGGGCTGCGACCCGAAGGCGGATTCCACCCTGTACCTTCACGAGGGTAAAAGAATCCCCACCATGCTGGAGGTTCTCCGGGAAAAGAGAGACGCCGCCGAGCTACCGGATTTGGTGCAGGTGGGGTATCACGATATCGTCTGCGCCGAAGCCGGTGGTCCTACTCCGGGGTTGGGCTGCGCCGGCCGAGGAATCGCCGCGGCCTTCGAAGCGCTGGAAGCCCGAGATGCCTTTGATATCATTCAGCCAGACGTGGTGCTTTACGACGTACTGGGGGACGTGGTCTGCGGCGGCTTTGCCATGCCGATTCGGGAAGGTTACGCCAACCGGGTCTACGTGGTAACCTCCGGCGAAAACATGGCCATCTACGCCGCCGCCAACATTGCCATGGCGGTGGATAATTTCCGAGAACGGGGATACGCCTCCCTAGGCGGCCTGATTCTAAATCGGCGAGACGTACCAGATGAGCGGAGGAAAGTGGAAACTCTGGCTTCCGACCTACACACGGAAATTGTAGCCGACCTTCCAAGGGAAAATCAGATTTCCGAAGCCGAAGTACAGGGACTGCCCCTCTTCGAAACTGCACCAAACAGCCTTTATGCAGAGGAAATTCGAAAGTTGGCGCAGAAGATGATTTCGGATTATGATCGGGAGGTTCCGAAATGTTAGAGACTTTAACCGGTGAAAAGAAAGAAAAGCTGGCTCAGTATCACCGTGAACATCAGAAAGAGCGACTCACCGCTGCCTATCAGGAAATCGGTGACATGACCTATGAATACTCTGCGGACATCGGCCTGGCCTACGCCTCCCCGGTGCGGGGCGTGTGGAACATCGTCCACATCGCTACCCTGGTTCCTGGCGGGCACCAGGTCTTCGTCTGCCCTACCAGCTGCCTGCGGGGTGTGGTTCTCACCACTGCGGAGATGGGACGGATGGACAAGATGTCCACCATCACTGTGGGCGAGGAGAACATCCTGGAAGGAGACATGGAGGAAATGCTTCAGCACGGTGTGGAGCGAATCATTCGGGAACTGCCGGAAAGGCCCCGTATGATGATGATTTTCACCAGCTGCATCCACCACTTCATGGCGGTGAATTACCAGCGAGTCTACCGAATTCTGGCCCAGGAATTCCCGGACATCGACTTTGTAGACTGCTACATGGATCCGATTATGCGGCGAACCAGTCCCGTAGTGCCTTCTCTGTGGCGTCAGATGCACCGGGTGCTTCGTTTTACCCAGGAGAAGAACCCTGGGCAGGTGAATTACCTGGGAAATTGTTTTCCCCACACCGGTGAAT
>JBNMGJ010000294.1:0-1376 GCA_050872185.1 Mogibacterium sp. | reverse complement strand
TTTTCCGCTGAGACTTGCTTTTGCGAAGCTCTCCCCGCAGGAACTGAAGGGGTTCGTAGCGGAGGGCTCGGCCGATGACCAGCAGATTCACCACCAGGATAATCAACACCGGAATCACTGTAGTCTGAAGGAATGCGTCTCCGTTCCAGAGGGTGGTATATGTGGGCAGGGAGTAGCTGTGGTAGTAGGCGGCAACAATCACCTGCTTCAGCACGGTGTACCCTAGAATATTTCCGATTAAGGCCGCAACCAGGGTAACAATCATGGGAAGCGCCAAATAGTGACGAAGGAGTTCTCCTCTGGAATAACCGGAAGCTCGCAGGGTGCCGATGGTCTTCGCCTCGCTTTCGATGGTGCTTCGGGTGCTGACACCGTAGATGAAAGCGATGATGACCATGATAATGTACAGCATCCACTGCATCATAACTTTGTCTCCGCTGATGTCGTCTCCGGCAAAGTTGATGGCGTTGTTGTCCGGCCGCGCCACCATATCCTGCAGGGTTCCCTCGGTAGCCAAGATTTTGATGATGTCCTCTCCCTTGTCTCGCTGCTGATTGTCCGTCAGGCTTTGGTCCTTGTTACGCCATGCATAGCAGTACTTAAGGCCCCCGTTGTTCATCTGATTCCAGGCCTTGTCCGTTACCAGTGCCACAGTAAAGTGATTGGCATCGAACATCATATCCGTGTTGTTCTTGAAGAGGGCGCTGTAATCGGAGAAGGCACTGAATCCGGAGATGGTGTACTTCTTTCCCGCCACCGAAATGGAATCGCCAATGCTTAGATTGTTGTTCGCAGCGTACAGGCGGTCGATCATGATTTCTTTATCGGTCTTCGGGAAATGGCCCTCCATGCACTGGACTTTGTTAATCCGCTTCCGGTTTCGATAGATGCGGAAGGTGTCGTTCTTATGAGCACCGGAGGTGACGGATTTCTCCTTATAGAACTCCGCTTCGATTTCCACCTTCGCTTCTTTCTGAATCCGCTGAATCACGTCACCGTCTGCTTTGCCGATGAGGGTGGCGAAGGCGGTATCTAACATGGAGCTAGAGGACATGGCGGAAGGTGTCTTCGCCAAATCGATGTTCTTGAGATCCCCCATGGCATCCAGGGGGCTGACGTTGGCCTCGGTCCCCAGAACGAAGTGGCCGTTCTCAATCTGGTATTTGTCAAAGCTCCGATTGTAAGCGGTGCTCATGCTGCCGTTGGCCACCATGTAGCCGCAGATAAAGCCGATCGTCACCACCAAGAACAGAAACAAAACAGCGTATTTGCCGATTTCTTCTTTCAGTTCTCTCGGAAGTCTTCGGTATAATGGATTTCTCATTTTACCACCTACCATTCCAGAAGTTCAGCATCCACCGGATTCGGATTGCGCT
>JBNMGJ010000244.1:0-2370 GCA_050872185.1 Mogibacterium sp. | reverse complement strand
CAGATCGCCGGTGTTCAGGGTAGTACTGTGGCTGGCGATAATCATCTTCGCACCGAAGGTACTGATCAGCACCATGGACAAGGACATGCACAGGGTCATCACCGGGCTGTTCAGCGCCAGGATGCGCTCCACGTGGGTGAAATC
Source organism: Mogibacterium sp. (assembly GCA_050872185.1). Classification (GTDB taxonomy): domain Bacteria; phylum Bacillota; class Clostridia; order Peptostreptococcales; family Anaerovoracaceae; genus Mogibacterium_A. The sequence continues at coordinate 2,226 of JBNMGJ010000244.1, read as the reverse complement.
CTTTCGAAGTTCCTCCGCAGCTCCGGAGAATTTCTTCTCCTCGTAATCTTCTCGAACGAAGGATTTTACCACCCGGATGCCGGAAATGTTCTCCTGAATAGAATTATTCAGGGCATCGTACTTCCGGAAAATCCGGCGGAAAATCGGCATGGCCGTCTTAATCATCAGAATCAGCGCAATGGCGATAATCGGCATTACCAGAAAGAACAGCACTGCCATCCTTGGATTGATGGAGAAACTCATAATCAGAGCAAACACCATCATCAGCGGCGTTCTTACCGCAATACGAATCAGCATCTGGAATGCGTTCTGAATATTCGTTACATCCGTGGTCAGTCTCGTCACCAGAGAAGAGGAGGAGAACCGGTCCACATCTGCAAAAGAAAAATCCTGAGTCGCATAGAAAATATCGTGTCTCAAATTCTTGGCAAATCCAGCCCCTGCCGTGGCCGCCTTCCTTGCTGCCAGCACACCGAACAACAGGGACAGCATGGCCATCACCAGCAAGATACTCCCGTACTTGATAATCGGTTCCAGGGAATCCGCTGTCATGTTGTTGATTAGCGTCGCCATTACGAATGGAAGAATGCACTCAAACATTACTTCCAGCGCCACGAAAACCGGAGTCTGAATGGCCGCTTTCTTGTAATCCCGAATGCTCTTCATCAGCGTTTTAATCATATAGTCTAACCCTCCTTATTAATTTCCAGATTATTGTGAATCACGTGAAGAAATTCCACTAGCTGCTCGACTTCCCCATCGGTCATGCCTCGCGTCATCAATTTCTCCTTCTCGTGGAAACGTTCGTGCATGAAAGTCTCTTGCTGCAGCGCCTTGTCCGTTACCCGAACGATTTTCACTCGGTGATCTTCCTTGCAGGTGGAACTCTCGACAAAGCCCTTGGCTTCCATTCGCTTGACCAATCCCACCACTGTAGGATGGGTAATTTCCATCTCCTTCTCAATCTCCTTCTGGCTCATGCTCCCGCCATTTCTTACCAGATGTCTCAGAAGATGGGCCTGAGACCAGGTCAAATCCGATTCCTTCAAATCCTGATCTGCCAGAGTCCGCAGCTGAAAGGAAATCTGCTTAATCAGCATCCCAATCTGTGCCCGATCACTTAACTTACAATTCATTTCTACTCCCGTTCCTTATACCAGGTGCCTCCCTCGCATCCCGGTAAAATCAGATTCACAAAAATATGTAGCGTGCTACCTGTAGCACGCTACATATTTTACTCCGGTAACCGGCTCCCTGTCAATGTTGATTCTGTGAAGTTTTCCGGTAGAGACGGGGGTTCGACTTTTATTTTTACCGTGGCTATGGTATCCTAATAGCTATGAGACAGAAGAGAAATATCATCATCGCAAGCATTTCCGCCGTGGTCATCATTGCCGCTGCCATCATCCTGATGGTGTCCGGCGTTACGGCCAGCGGAACCAGTACCGAAATCACCGTGGACTCCGGCGACGGGTCCATTATTGTAGCCGATAAGCTCCAGGAGAAGGGGCTCATTCGCGGGCGCCTGCTGTTCCGAATCGTGGCCAAGATGGAAGGCCGGGATGATCGCTGGTACCCTGGCACCTACAAGATTCCTGGCAGCAGCAGCTTCTTCCAGATCTGCGACATCATGAGCAAACCTGCCGGTGACATTCGGGTGACTTTCCCCGAAGGAATTCAGGTTCGGGAGATGGGAACCATCCTAGAAGAAGCCGGTGTCTGCAAACGCTCTGAATTCATCAGTGCTTGCAAGACCCACAAGTTCAACTACGAATTTCTGAAGGATGTTCCCGCCTCTAAGCGAATTGATGGCCTGGAGGGTTACCTTTTCCCAGATACCTATTACTTCACCAAGAACGAAGACGTGGATGAGGTTATCACCACTATGCTGGACCACTTTGAGCAGGAGGTCTACACCAAGGATATTCTGGCCAAGGTGTCCAAGAGCAAGTACACTCTGGATCAGGTAATTATCCTGGCCTCTATGGTGGAAAGCGAAGCGGCCACCACCGAGGACCGCAAGACCGTGGCTGGAGTCTTCCAGAACCGCCTGAACCATCCGGACAAGTTCCCGAAGCTGGAGTCCTGCGTCACCGTGGAATACGCCAAGGGCATCAAGAAGGACATCATCTCCCTGGCGGATACCAAATACAATTCGCCATACAACACCTACAAATACGCCGGACTTCCTTACGGACCCATCTGCTGTCCCAGCATGGAATCCAT
>JBNMGJ010000143.1:0-4878 GCA_050872185.1 Mogibacterium sp. | reverse complement strand
GGCGGTGGCTCAGATTACGGGCTTTTCGCAGTTCTGAGCCACCGGGCTGAAGCATACCAGGCGCCTCGCGGCATGGCGGTGGCTCAGATTCCGGGCTTTTCGCATTTCTGAGCCACCGAACCGGAGCTTAACAAGCGCCTCGCGGCATGGCGGTGGCTCAGATTCCGGGGTTTTCGCAGTTCTGAGCCACCGGGCCGGACCATACCAGGCGCCTCGCCACATTTCGGTGGCTCAGATTCCGAGGTTTTTGCGTTCCTGAGTCACCGGACTGCGCCACCGAACCGGGCCATAACGAGTACCACGTGCTATTAACGTCGAAAGTCCTGCAAGAAGAGCTTCCGCTCTTCTTGCAGGACTTTCTTCCCATCTCGACATCTCATCCGGATATCTTCGTATTTAGCTTTCCCATCAAGGGCTTACTTCTTCAATGCAAACTTCTTCCGCAGTCCTGTGACTCCGGCCAACATTGCCGCAGAAATTCCCATGAGTCCCAGGAAGAAGCCGGTGCTTTCCTCATCACCGGTCTGTTGCGTATGGCTAGAAATGTGGCTACCGTTTCCGTTATTTCCACCATTCGCGTGCCCGCCATTGGCTTTGTGACTTCCGCCGTTCTGTCCATTCTGACCCTGGTTTCCATTGGTGCCATTGTTTCCGTGGTCGCCCTTTCCCGGGTCTGGGTTCGGGGTTGGATCCACTGGTTTCTGATACTTGTTGGTAAAGCTCATGCTTTCCACCGCTTTGTTCTCCGGCTGGGCCTGAATGCTTTCCTTCACCTGAAGCTCGCCGTCCTTGTCGGTGACTACATAGGTCAGCTCGTATACAGTGGTATCGTAGGTGTAATCGGCGTTGGAGCCGGTTTCCTCGATTACCTGATACCGGTAGGTGCCCGCCTTCTCGAAGGTGATTGGTCCGAAGTACCCGGTGCCCTCGCCCTCTACCTCGATGGTCTTTGTGCCATCCTCCGATCCTTCCGGCATCGGCGGCATTGCGGATTTAACGGATTCGCTGGAACCGACCGCTTCGCTTCCAGAATCACCGCTCCCCTTAGTTTCCACGCTCACACCACTCAGTGCGAAGCGGAAAGTTTCCTTCGCTTCCGGTGTATCTCCAGTGATGGTCTTCACCACCTGCGGCTCCACGGATACCGGTGTTGCAGTGTACACGTTGTGGAAGGAAATCGTCTTGACGCCACAGTTCCATTCCACGTGCAGCTTGCCCTGGAAATCGTCGGTCACCGATGCGGTTACGTTATAGACCGTATCGTCATAGGTGACGTGGCTCGAATCGCCGACTTCCTCCGCAATGGTGTAGTTGTAGGTTCCCACCTTCGTGAACTTCAGGGCTGGGAAGTCGATGCTTCCATCGGCTTTATTGGAAGCGCGGGCTACCACGTCCCCGCTGCCGTCTTTCATGACGAAGTGGAACTGGCCCTCTGCAAGGCTTCCCCCTTCCAGCATTTTCTTCACTTTGACGGAATCCGTCACGGCGCTTTCCGTCGGTGCTGCACTGTACTTGTTGGTAAAAGTAAACAGTGGTGCCGCACCCGGATCCGCTTCCGCCGTGATGTGTCCCTTTCCATCGTCCTTCACCGTAACCTTAACGGTCTTGGTTTCGGAATCATTGGTGACACCTGCCTTGGATCCAGACTCGGTGACTTTGTACTCAAATGCCTTGCTGTTGGCATCCCCTAAATCATCCTTGGTATAGGTGATGTCCCCGAAGGACACGTTGCCCGCAGCATCGTTCTTCACCGTAGTTTCCTTCGGCATCGGTGCATCGGCATCATCGCTGGTGATGTGGAAACTGAACTCGTCCTTCGACAGATCTCTTCCCTCCATCACTTTGCTTCCGTCCATGCTTACCGTTGCGGTGTCGGTCACGTAGCGGTTCTCAAAGTCCAGACTCTGGTCCCCTTCGATTGACGGAGCTAGTTTTCCTGCACCATCATCTTTGAGTACAACGCGAATATTTCGAGTTTCCGTGTTCTTCTGAATCGCATCGTTTCCGGTGGCGCGTTCCGTCACAATATAATCGATGTAATATTCTCTTCCGTTGTCGGTTTCTGCAGAATCGGCATATCCCTTTTCCATCAACTTCGCAAGGGATTCCGTGTTGTAGGACAAGGTGCCGAAATCAATCTTCGCATCCTTCCCACTTCCAGTTGTACCGGTTGCCACAGGCTCTCCATCAGCATCCGGAAGATAACGTACATCGAACTTGAACTGGTTCTCTCCAACGCTCAGCTTGTTGCCCTTCGGACTTAACAGGGTCTTGGTTCCCTCCGGTGTGAAGGATCCGCTGGCCTTGTACACGTTCTGGATGGTCGGAACACTTTCCTGAGTGGCCTTCAGAACTCCATCTTCGTCGGTGACTTTCACCTTGAAGGTCTTCGCTTCGGTGTCGTAGGTCATTCCCGGTTTTCCACCGTCTGTTTCCTTCACCTGGAAAGTGTACTCGCCTGCTTCCGAGAATTCCACTCTTCCGAAGGATACAGTGGCGGTTTCGCCGTCCTTAAGACCGGAGGCAGAAGCCTTTGTCTCCGCCAGATTGATGTCGCCATCCTTTACCGCTTCCTTGGTGGCCTCATCGGCTACGCTCAGGGTAAAATCAAACTTCTCCCCATCTAACATGTTCCGTCCAGTCAGAGTCTTGCGAAGGGTAATGGCCGTATCCCCTTCCAGTGCGGTCGGTGTGAAGCTGTGGGTCATGGTTGCGCTGGTGGTGCTGTCTGCATCTGCAACGCGAAGCTGTCCGTTCTCATCTACTACATGAACTTTCAGCGTCTTCACTTCGTTATCGTAAATCCATCCGCCGTGGGTGGCCTTGGTCAGTGTCTTCACGTGGAAGGTATAGGTTCCCTCCTTCGTGAATTCAATGGAATCGAAGTTCTTATCTTCGGACTGATTCTTCTGAATTCCATCCGAGGTGGTCACGGTATTGTTCTCCGGCATCTTTACCGCATCTCCGTAATCCTCTGCAGGCGTCAGCTCGTACTTGAAAGCTTCCACTGCGTTCTTGCCGGTTACCACTGTGGTAACGCGGGTCTTTTCTTTTACACTCTCCGGCTGGTACTTGTTGGTGATAATGTAGTTTCCATCATCATCCTTGGAGGTGGATACCTGGTAGTACGCTGCCGGGTCCTGCTCCTTCACGGTGTAGGTAATCTTCTTGCCGTCTTTGTAGACCGGCTTGTTGTCGAAGCTGAACTTCCAGTTCTTGTCTGCGGTTGTGGTGGTTTCATCCACCTTTTCTCCATCTGCGAGAAGGGAGACGGTGATGCTGTCCGGACGCAGGTTCTTTTTGCCAGAATCGCTCCACGCCTTGGTTCCCTCGATGGTGGTGGTTTCCGGCTTGTGGGTCAGGGTGATGACGAAGCCGTTCACCATATCTCCGGTGATTTCCGCGGTGTATCCTTCCGGTGCGGTGAAGCATTTGTCCGTAATCGCGTAGGAAACCTCGTGGTTGTCCTTGTACTTGTTCAGTTCTGCGAATTTCGCGGACCAGCTGTTGTCGGAGTTGAGCTCCAGGCTGTTGCCGCTCTGCTCGCCGTCTGCATCTTCAATCTTCAGATCCATGTAATCTGGGCGGATGCCGTCCTGGTTGTTCTTGTCATTCCACAGAATCTTGGCATTGACGCTGAGTACCAGTTCTTCCGGCTTTTCGTTCTCGTTGTGAACCACCAGAAGGGCATGCTTTGCGTAGTGGTGCTTTCCGTTGTCGTCGGTCCAGCTTGCCGGATCATTGTATTCACCGGAATCTGCCTCTCTGTACTTGCACTTATCGTAGGTGACGATGTAGTCTCCAAAACCGTCGGTGTTGGTGCCCGGGTCGTAGGAAACGTCGCCAATCTTCGTTTCACGCAGGGTGTAATTTGCCACTTTGCCGTCGGCATACAGCGGCAGGTTCTTCCATGTGTAGGTCCAGTTGTCGTCCTTGCTCAAAGTCTGGGTGTACTGGCTGCCGCTCATCTTGGAGCCATTGCACCAAAGCTCAACCTGTACGGAGTTCGCCTTGACGTCGTGCATATTTGCTTTTGCCGTAACACTGGTCAGCTCCTCGGCTTTGTTGGAGATGGAGATTACAGAGGAGCTTGGGCTGGTAACCACATCGGAATCCGAATTGGTGACCTTGTTTCCTGCATCATCGCATGGATAGGATTCCGCGATGTGGCCGTCTTCGTCCACCTGAATTCGGAACTGCGGCTGGGCTTTGTAGCCTTCCACGTTCTTCTCCTTGAGGATGTATGCTCCTGGCTTCAGCTTGATGTGAATCAGGCCGGTTTCGTCGGTCTCCAGGGTGTTGTCTTCCACTCTCTGGGTAAAGCCGTACTCGCTGTCGTCTTCTTCGTAATTGTAAGCGTTAGCCTTCGGATTCTTCCATACCTCGAAGGTATCCGGCTCATCCAAGCTGGAAATCTGGAACTTCACGTTCTCCATTCCGTTGATGGTGAAGTCGTCAATCTTATCGATGGTGATGTAATGGGCTTTCACGTACATGTTCCGGAAACTTACCGTCTGGTACGCGGTGGATGGAACATCGTCCGGATATGCTTTTGCCGTTACTTCCACGCCATCATCCGAGTATTTCTGCCACTCCAAATCCTGTCTGGAGACATCTTTTCCATCCGACTCCAGATCTGTGTTGGCTTCGTTGTTACGAACTGTGTAAGTATAGGAGGAGTTGTTGAAGTCCTCCAGCTCGTAGTTCTTCTCTTTGAGATTGTAGGTCTGGTAATCCCTTGCCTTGAGCACCCACGTGTAGGTGTTGGTCTTCTCATTGTAGGAATCGTAACCGGTCTCACCGCTTCCTGCATCGGACTTCGGCTTGATAACCAACTTGTAGTCCTCCGTATCTGGATCGTTGGCTGTCGGCTTGTCC
>JBNMGJ010000156.1:0-4482 GCA_050872185.1 Mogibacterium sp. | reverse complement strand
TAATGAGGCTATGGAAAATTAATAATGTTGGGGTATAGCCAAGTGGTAAGGCAGTGGATTCTGATTCCATCATGCGCAGGTTCGAATCCTGCTACCCTAGCCAATTCGGCGACATAGCCAAGTGGTAAGGCTCGGGTCTGCAAAACCCTCATCCCCAGTTCGAATCTGGGTGTCGCCTCCACTACAAAAGAAGCGAGAAATCGCTTCTTTTGTTTTTTGCGTTTTTTGATAATCCGAACCTTTTGAATTCATGGTATACTGTTTCTTAGTTTCGGATTTGTAAGGTGAAAGAAAGGATGAAGAAAATGCAGTCACCGGGAGCTATTGCGTTTACGCTAGGCGGCCTCCAGATTCGCTGGTATGGAATTCTGATTACGTTAGGCGCATTGCTGGCATCTATCATTTCTTACAGAAGAGCACCGAAGCACGGCATCAAACCGGACGATGTACTGGATTTGATTCTGTGGGCACTTCCTATTGGGATTATTGGCGCTCGAATCTATTACGTAGTGTTTTCTTGGAATGAATTCTATCGAGATAATCCAATGCAGGCTTTTAACATTCGGGGTGGTGGCTTGGCCATTCATGGCGGGCTTATTTTCGGATTAATCACCGCGTATATTGTGTGCAGGCGAAAGAAAATTCCGTTCCTTGAGATGGCGGATCTGGTTCTTCCAACCGTAGCGTTGGCCCAAAGTATCGGCCGCTGGGGAAATTTTTTTAACAGCGAAGCCTACGGACGTCCGACGAATCTACCTTGGGCTATCCTGGTGAACGGTCAGCGCGTCCATCCCACATTCCTGTATGAATCCATATGGTGCTTCCTCCTGTTTTTCTTCTTGATATACATGGACAATCACCGTCGGAAATTCACCGGCCAGATTATGTGCCTCTACGGAGTGCTGTATTCGCTGGAACGTTTCTTCGTGGAATCCCTCCGAACGGACAGTTTAATGATTGGCCCCTTTCGGCAAGCGATGGTTCTCAGTGCCACCGTATTCGTGGCAAGTGGAATCCTCTACATGTGGCTGAGAAAGAGACAACGGGAAAAGAACGGGTATTAGGCTTACGGAAATTGAAATATATAATGGATAATGGTATAATACAAAATTGCGGAATCCAACGGATTCGTAATGAGAAATAAGAACTATTTTTACAACTATAATAATATCTGAGGTGAAAGATGAAATTAGGTATCGTGGGACTCCCGAACGTGGGTAAAAGTACACTTTTCAATGCGATTACAAAGGCCGGCGCAGAAGCGGCCAACTATCCGTTCTGCACCATTGAACCGAATGTAGGCGTGGTAACTGTTCCGGATAAGCGGCTGCAGGTGCTGCACGACATCTATAATTCAAAGAAGACCATCTATACGACGATTGAGTTTTGCGATATTGCAGGTCTGGTGAAAGGGGCTTCCAAGGGTGAAGGCCTGGGAAATAAGTTCCTGGGACACATCCGAGAAGTATCCGCGATTGTCCATGTGGTTCGCTGCTTTGAAAATGAAAATATCGTCCACGTAAATGGCCATATCGATCCACTGGATGATATCGACACCATTAACACCGAGCTGATTTTCGCCGATTTGGAAGTGCTGGAGAGAGCTATCGCCAGAACTCAGAAGAACATGAAGGCGGACAAGAAGCTGGGTTCGAAACTGGCGATTCTGGAACATGCGAAGGAGTGGCTGGAATCCGGTAAGAACATCCGTGCCATGGAAATGGATGAAGATGACCACGAAGTGCTGGACGAAATTGATTTGCTGACGGCAAAACCAATTATCTATGTGGCAAACGTGTCCGAGGATGATGTGGCAGATGAAAACAATCCGTATGTGAAACAGGTGTCAGACTTGGCAGCATCGGAGGGAGCACGCTGCGTTCAGATTTGTGCTGAAATTGAAGCGGAGATGGCAGAACTGGAAGACGATGAGAGGGATGCGTTCCTGGAGGATTTGGGAATCGAGGAATCCGGACTGGATAAGCTGATTAAGGCTTCCTATTCTTTGCTGGATTTGATTTCCTATCTGACTGCAGGAGAACCGGAAGTACGCGCTTGGACCATCAAGAGAGGAACCAAGGCCCCTCAGGCGGCTGGAAAGATTCACACGGACTTTGAGAAGGGATTCATCCGTGCGGAAACCATTAGCTACGACCAGTTGGTGGAGTGTGAAGGAAATCTGGGCAAAGCCAGAGAAAAGGGCTTGATTCGCTCCGAGGGAAAGGACTACGTGGTTCAGGACGGCGACGTTATCCACTTCCTGTTTAATGTATAAGAAAATATGGATTTAAGGGGAATTTGTGAAATTTGAAATTATTTTGCAGAATTGCTTGATTTTTTCAACTTTGTTGATATAATGACTATAGAGGTTATCCTTAATAATCTCTTTAATCTCTAGTCCCAATACCCTTTTTACGAAACAGACTGCGCCCCTGCGGTCTGTTTTATTTTATGCGTGAATTCTTAAGATTGTATTAAGATTGGGCGAAGGGACTTGTTTATTTACAAAGTATGATATAATATCAGTCAATGGAAATAAGAAAAAGAGGTGTTAAAGAAATGGATCCTAGAGATATAAAGCTAGCGAATACGCTGGTGAACTATTCGGTAAAGCTCCAGCCTGGCGAGAAGATTTTGATTGACTACACCGGAGTGGAATGCGTGCCACTGGTGAAGGAGATTGTCAAGGAAGTCTACAAGGTGGGAGGTGTTCCTTTTGTACAGTGCGATAACCCAATCGTAACGAGGGAACTAATGATGGGCTGCACCGAGGAACAACTTCGTTTGCAGGATGATGCAGAGCTATATTTAATGAAGCAGATGGATGCCTATATCGGAATCCGAGCAGCGGCCAATGCAGCGGAGTTCAGCGACGTTCCGGCAGAGAAGCACAATCTGTACGAAAAATTTACGGCACCGAGCTTGAACGAACGGGTGGATCATACCAAATGGGTGATTCTGCGATATCCGACTCCGTCCATGGCCCAGCGGATGAATCGTAGCCAGGAAGCTTTTGAAGAATTCTACTACAACGTGTGCACCTTGAATTATTCGAAGATGGACGAGGCCATGAATTCACTGAAGAAACGTATGGACGAGGCAAAGCACGTTCACATCCTTGCACCAGGAACGGATTTGGCTTTCTCCATTGAGGGAATTCCCGCGGTAAAGTGTGCCGGTGAGTGTAATATTCCGGACGGTGAGGTGTACACCGCTCCGGTGAAGGATTCCATGAACGGAGTTATTACATATAATACTCCATCGGAAGAACAGGGATTTACTTTCGAGAACATTCGGTTCGAGATTAAAGAAGGCAAGATTGTTTCGGCAACCAGCAATGATAACGAACGCATTAATCGAATTCTAGATACAGATGAAGGAGCACGTTACTTCGGAGAATTCGCCATCGGTGTGAATCCGTATGTGCTTCATCCCATGAAGGAAACGCTGTTTGACGAAAAAATCTGCGGAAGTATTCACCTGACACCGGGAATGTGCTATGAGGATGCGCCGAATGGAAATGAGTCTGCAGTGCACTGGGATTTGGTGCTGATTCAGCGAGAAGATTACGGTGGCGGAGAAATTTGGTTTGACGATGAATTGATTCGAAAAGATGGAATCTTTATTCCAGAGGACTTGAAGAAGCTGAATCCGGAGAATCTTCGGTAAGGTTAGATTTAAATAATATTTTTTTACAGGGGGAAAGCGAGAAAGGAAAATATTATGTGGAACAGAATTGAAGTAAAGGCAAGGGGAAAGGCAGCGTTCCGTGGAAACTACTGGAAATGCGTCGTTGCGGCCATGGTATTTGGACTGCTGAATGGCAGTGTTTCCGGCAGAAGTTCGGTGCAGTATACGCAGAACTATACAAATTTCGCAGAATTGCGAGGGGATGTAATGGAGTTTTTTCATTCCCCAGTGGTTATCGGCGGCGTGGTGATTTCCATCCTGGTAGGAATTCTGGTGATTAATGCACTGGAGGTGGGCTGCAACCGATTCTTTATGATGAATCAGCTAAAGCCGGCGGAACTGTCGGAGTTAGGGCATGGATTTACTCATAATTACTGGAACAATGTGGGAACCATTCTGCTTCGGAATGTGCTGATTGCGCTAGGAACCATTCTCTTCATTGTGCCGGGAATTATCATGGCATATCAGTACCGGATGGTGCCGTATATTCTGAATGAGAAGCCGGAGCTGTCCGCGGGAGAAGCTCTGAGCTATTCGAAGCAGATGATGGTGGGAAACAAGATGGAGGCCTTCATCTACGATTTGTCCTTCTTTGGATGGTATCTGCTGAGTGGGATTACCTTTGGTATTCTGGGAATATTCTTTGTTTCCCCGTACAAGTTCTCGGCAGATGCGGAACTTTATCTCTCCATTCGTTCCCAGGAAATTGAGAAAGAAGCCTGGAATGCATAAGCGAAAATCCAGAAGAAATAACTGATTGAAAGGCGTTATTGAATGAGAAGCGATCGATAC
>JBNMGJ010000219.1:0-2920 GCA_050872185.1 Mogibacterium sp. | reverse complement strand
GCCACTGATAGACCGAAGGGCCCTCGGTCAAGGAGTCCCCTACCACTACGCAATTCCGGAAGCGCTCCATGTACCATGCCCGCTTTCCGGAAGCAGAATCTCCAGACTTCAGGCTGGCATCCATTCGAGAAATTTCCTTCTCCACCGATGCCACATCTCCCTTCTGGGTTGCGGCCACCTGCTGCTGATTCACCTTCAGCTCATAGCTGCTGTAACTATCATCCGACCAATTCCAACTCATGAGATGGGACACAAAAATAACCAGGAACAAGCCTAACACAATGCCTGGCAATGCTCCCCGTTTCGTCACCTTCGATGCTCCTTCCGGAGCCCTATTATTCATATTTTTTCTACTTTCCATCTTATCCATAACCATAGATAATACTAACGCAAAATTCACCGGCATTCAACCAATCCCAGGTTCTTTTTAAAATAAATAATTCAAAAGTTTGAAAAATTTCCGCAAAGTTCCTATCGGACACGAATCAAAAGAGGGGCCGCACAGTGCGACACCCTCTTGTGAATACTGTAATTCGTTGTTTCTAAGTTCTGCTTACTTCGCCGGTTTGAACAGCTCCATCTGACCAATCTTATCAAAGGCTCTTCCCAGCTCTTCGCAGTCACAGGTGCAGGCAATTCGCAGGAACCCTTCGCCGCAGTCGCCAAAGGCATTTCCCGGCAGGGTCAGTACGTGTGCCTCGTACAGAATCCGCTCTGCCACCTCTGCAGAGGTCAGCCCCGTATCCTTGACGTTAATGAAGAGGTAGAAGGCTCCCTTCGGCGGATACAGCACGTGCATATTGCTGAGCTGATTGATTCGCTCTGCCGCATAGAATACTCTCTTGCGATACTCTGCTACCATCGCCGGCTGGAAATCCTTGTAAGTTCTGTATGCCGCCAATGCCGCCCTCTGGCTCGGTGCAGATACGGTGAAGGCTACGTTCATGTTAATGTCCGCCATCACATTGATGATTTCCTTCGGTGCGATAATGTTACCCACACGCCATCCAGTCATGGTGAAATTCTTGGAAACCGTATTGATGATAATGCTCCGCTCCTTCATACCTGGCAGCGATGCGAATGGAACGAATGGCTCCTGATAGCTGAATGCGGTGTAGATATCATCGCATACCACCAGCAAATCGTACTTCTCCGCAATCTTTGCAATCTTCTTCATGGTTTCCACGGACAGACAGCTTCCCGTCGGATTGCTCGGCGTATTCAGCACAATGGCCTTGGTTCTCTCGGTAATCAGGGATTCCAGTCTCTCCACGTTCACCTGGAAATCTTCTTCCTCATAGGTCGGAAGCTCCACCGGAATACCCCTTGCCATCTCCACCTGCTGTGGGTACGGTGTGAAGTATGGAGCCTGCAGGATAACCTCATCGCCATCGTCCAGAATGGTTTCCATCACCAGGTGCATGGCCAACGTTCCCGCTGCCGTGATGATAATCTCATCATCGGCTACATCCATGTTGTATTCATTCTTGTAAAACTTGCAAATTTCCGCCCGAAGTTCCGGATCTCCCCGGAATTCCGTGTACTTGGTGTGGCCGGCTAAGGTATCCTGATAGGCCTGCTCGATAACCCCCTTGTCGGTCAGCAGATCCGGATCTCCCAAGCTCAGGTTGATGACATCATCGTACTGCTTTGCCTTTGCGTTCACCGCACCCATGGCCGAAGACCGGTCTTTCCAATAACGTTTTGCAATGTATTTGTTTTTCATGTTCCATTCCCTTCTTAGATTCGTTTAAAAGATATAATTCCAACCATTATTTATTGTATATTTTAACAATCTTTATGTCAAGGTGAAATCAAAGCGCCGTTCTGGAACATCTTTCACCATGTTTAATACTCTTGATAAAAATATTTAATATCGTTCCATGTGATCCGTTAGGGGCAGACCTTTCCGTTTCCGATTCAGCATGGTCAGATACTTATTCGGAATCTCCACTGCGATAAATCCCAGCGCGATTCCCAAGCAGGACATGAGAAGGGACCAGCCACTTTCCTTAGATAGAGCATAGTCTTTCATCACCAGGTAGTACATCATGTTGTAAAGTGCTTTTCCCGGAACCACCGGAAACACCGACACCGTTAGAAAGATGGTGGCAGGCGCCCGATTCACCCTGGCCATTATCTCCGCGAAAACCGCCACAAAGGCGGAACCCACCCAGGTCGCCTGAAAGTTGCTGTTCGTCCCATCCAGCACCAGGCAGTAGAAAATCCAGGTAAAGAAGGCTCCGATGCCGGAATAGAAGAGCTGCATCCCATGGACCTTGAACATCATTCCGAAGCCGATACAGCCCAGGGTACAGGTAATCAGCTGCATTGCAAAATTCCATGTCAGCATGTTCTAGAAGCGCTCCCCGTGTTCCGATACCTTCTGCCCCTTCCGGCGCTTGTTCATGATGGTCATGTACTTGTTGAAGATATCCACCACAATAAATCCCAGGGCAATTCCCAGACAGGTGAGCACCAGTGTTACAGCCTCTTCCTTCGCAATCTTGTAATCCTCCATCACCAGGTAGTACATCATGTAGTACAGGTTCGGTCCTGGTACCAGAGGGAATACGGATACGGTCAGGAAGATGGTAGCCGGTGCCCGGTTCACTCTTGCCATAATCTGTGCGAATACCGCCACGAAAATTGCCGCAAATAGGGTCCCCTGGAAATTGCTGGTGGTCATCTCGTAGACAACGTAATACACCGCCCAAGTGAAGAAGGCTCCAATACCGGAATAGACCACCTGGATGCCCTTTACGTTGAACCAGAGTCCGAATCCGACGCAGGCCAGCGTGCAGAAAATCAGCTGTGTTGTAAAACTCGGTGCCAGTACCAGCATATTACATCACTCCTTTCAGCAGCAGAATCGGCAGTGCGATTCCGATAGCAATTCCAGTGGCACCCAATACGGAGT
>JBNMGJ010000290.1:0-1455 GCA_050872185.1 Mogibacterium sp. | reverse complement strand
GGATCAGATTCAGAATATCAACGAGCAGCTCAACAACTCTTACATTGCCGGGCCGCTCTACGATATTAATCCCCTTCTTCTTCTGTTGAAAAAATTCTCACTCTAACTTAGTCCGGATTCCGCTATTTCAAGGTGACGGTCATGGTTACTGGGTTGTGGTCGGAATTCTTGAAGTTCAGGTTATTTGTTTTTACCGAACTGATTTCCACATTCTTGTACACGATAAAACCATCCAACATATACCGCAGGAAGTTCTTCTGATCGGCGCCCTTATAGGCTTTGTCCAGGGACCGGCAGGTGGCATTGCTGTCGTCCATCTTAAGGGTGAAATCCTTCCCGAAATCCTCTACGTTGATAATTCCCGGAGTCCACTTGTCCTTCTCTGGCTTATACTTCGTGGCGTCCACGTTGGAGAAGGTCTGGTTGAAGTCGCCACCGGCGATGACGTAATTCCCCTTGTCCGCTTCTTTCTGCATGACCTTAAGGAGAGCTTTGGTCTGCTTGGCTTTGCCGGCGCCGTCGTCATAGGCCTCCAGATGCAGGTTAATCAGCACCAGTTCCTTCTTACTACCTTCCACCGGAATCCGGTTCACCATCAGGCAGCGCTTCAGGTTGGCCATGCGAACGGGCCACTTGAAGGGACACGGAAGGCTTACCCGGGTGGAATCGGTCTGGGCGAACCGAGAAAGGGTCATGATTCCGCTGTCCACTTTGCCGATTGGGGGCCACGGATACGGAACGTATTTGACCTTGAAGTTGTTGGCGAAAGTCCACTGATACCCGTCCATGGCCTCCGTAATGTCCTGCCGCTCGTTGATGTGGTGGGATCTTGTGGAATCCTGGTCCACTTCCTGGAGGAACATTACATCTGCTCGCTGGGACTTGAGTTCATCGATAACCGCGCTGGTGTTCTCCTGCACCCGCTGGCTGGTGGCGGTGTTCACGTGGGTTCCTCCATCCATGAAGAAATCCGCGTTGTCCCCCAGGGCACCGTAGCCCATGTTCCAGGTCAGAATCTTAAGGGATTGCCCTTCCTTCACGGTATCGAAGGTATCTCCCTTGAGGCTGTTCACTTCCAGCTTCTCCGTGGACTTCGGCCGGAATTCCGTTACCGACAGGAAGACAAAGAGTCCTAGCAGCAATATAAGTAGAATCGTTACGCACGTGCCTACCAGGCGGGCAATCTGTTTTTTCATAATATCACCTTGTATTCATTCTCACTATGTTTTACAGTTCTTCTATTATATCGTTTCGGCCTCGGTTTGAAAAGGGGGGTGCCGTGCCGGTCGCCTTCGGGGAGGGATCAGGCTGCTTTTAGCAGAGTAATATCCGCGAAACGTTCTTCCTGCATCCGCTGAAGCTCCTGGATGCACTGGGTGATTTCGTAGTTGTACACCGCCTTGTGGTACGAGTATTATGCCATAGAAAAAATTCCCCTTCAGTACACACTTGATT
>JBNMGJ010000082.1:0-7702 GCA_050872185.1 Mogibacterium sp. | reverse complement strand
GCACTGTACTTGACGTCGAGAGGAATCGTCACCGGCTGATTGTCGTAGTAGCTAATTACCGTCACCTCAGAAGCTCCCGGTTCCACCATATGGATGTTGGCCGTGAGCAGTTCCCCGTACAGACGATACTTTTCTGAATTCTCGGCCTGCAGAAGATCTTCGGAAAGTCTCTTCTTCTTGAGGCGCGCCTTGTCGATTGCCGCTTGAACGGTGCGTTTTAGAGGTAACGCCTTCTGATTCATGGCGTTCGATTCTTCCCTGTGAGCGTAGAAGAATTCCACCGCCTCACTGACAGAGGTAAAAGCAATTTTCTCCGTCCCCGCATATTCCGACAGTTCCGTCAGGTGGTATTCCAGCGGTCGATCCCCATCCATGTAGACTACCGGCGTCATTTCGCGGTTCTCGATTTGATGTATAATCTCAGAGATTCGTGTCACTGGATTTCCCGAACGAGCCAACTCCCGGGAAATCGCTGGGGAAATTCCCTGGATATGGGACATCAGATACTTCGCATCCGAAGCGTTCTCCGGATTTTCCTGGAGCGATTCAGTGAATTCCGGTGAAAGTTCCCGGAACGGCTCTTTGTCTTGCGCCGGCGGATATTGATAGACAAGCCCGGGCAGAAGCTGCCGATATCGGTTCACATCAATGGAAATCCGCTTGATGCTGTCGATGATTTTTCCCGTATCCAGCGCCACCAGGACGATGTTACTGTGCTTTCCCATGATTTCGAAAATCAGTCGTTTGGACACGGTAAAACCCAGTTCGGTCTGCGCCTCGATATCCATCTCGATGATTCTATCCGAGCCCTTCTGTCGAATATCTGTAATCCGTCCGGTCTGAATGTGTTTCCGGAGAAGCATGCAGAAGTTCGGTGGTGCTGGCGGATTCGTGAATTTTCCATCCGTCAGGCAGACCCTTGCCGCCTGACTGGCGCTGGAAGCGAACAGCTTCACATTGCCCGTCCGCGTGTGAATCTGTAGCACCAGTTCTTCATTTCCCGGTTGATAGACCTTCTCAATCTTTCCGTACTGAAGCCGGTCTCTTAATTCTTCAGTAATTCCATATGTAATAATTCCATCGTAAGCCATGTGATTAATATAGCACGAGGAGGCGGGAATCGCAAGTAGAGACATATATTATACCCTAAAGGGTGTATTTCTATTTTGCAAGTGAATAATATACCCGATAGGGTATATAGGCTAGACTGGCTTGTTGACACTACACCCTATAGGGTATAAAATAAACGTAAGAAATACCTACAAGGAGCCATAATATGAACCCGATTGCTGAATTTGTTAAAGAAAACAGAAAAGCGGCAGGACTTACGCAGGAGCAATTTGCATTGCGTTCCGGTTTGGGACTTCGCTTTGTACGTGAGCTTGAGCAAGGCAAGGAAACCGTACGGATGGACAAGGTGAATGTTGCACTTGCAATGTTTAACGCACAAGCTGTTGCCGGAAAGAAGGGAGATAAATGAGCATTTTCAGAACCGCCTACGTCTATGTGAGAAATACTTTTGCCGGTGTTCTTAAGGAAACGGATAATGGCTATTCTTTCCAATATGACACCGATTATTTGCAGAGCGAAAATGCATCCGTTGTTTCGCTCACTCTGCCTTTGCAAGCGGAGGAATACACATCAAAAACCTTGTTTCCATTTTTCGATGGGCTTATTCCCGAAGGCTGGCTTTTGAAAATTGTAACCGATAATTGGAAAATCAACTGTTCCAAAGAAATTATCTTTGCATCTTGTCAGTGATAGCCGCAAGCCACGATTAACGCTTGTAAACTATCCGACAGGCTATATCCTCAAGCCACAGGTTGCTGAATTTGAAGCACTTCCCGAATCGGAACATCTCATAATGACAATGGCAGATATGGCAGGGATTTCGACCGTTCCTCACGCACTTATTAAAGGAAACTCAGGGATTGCGTACATTACAAAGCGAGTTGACCGCAATTTAGCAGGTGACAAGGTAGGAATGCTCGCTATGGAGGATTTTTGTCAGCTTGATTTAAGACTTACCGAGGATAAATATCGAGGCTCGTATGAGCGTTGCGCAAAAATAATCCAGCAGTATTCATCAAGGGTTGGCATTGATATGGCAGAGTTTTATATTAGACTCGTTTTTTGTTTTATCGTGGGAAATTCCGATATGCACTTAAAGAATTTTTCACTTATCGAAACGGCGGAGGGTTCTGGCGAATATGTGCTGTCCTCTGCGTATGATTTGTTACCTGTTAATGCAAATATGCCTGCAGATAAGGAGCAATTTGCACTCGCCATGAATGGAAAGAAAGCAAAAATACGCAAAGGAGACTTCCTAAAATTCGCAGACGCTTGCAGTATTACTCGCCAAACTGCTGAAAAGCTCATTGAAAATCTTGTTAAGTTTTCACCCAAGTGGCTTTCAATGTGTGAAAAATCAATGCTCCCAGACGAGTTGAAAGAGAGATTAGAAAAAATAATTATCGAAAGAACAGAAGCGTTGCAATGATAAAGGATTTTGATAGGAAGGAAATCACCTTATGTGAAACCCTGCAAACCTTTACATTCTGGCCTTTAAGTGTTAATATAATAGTTAAATTGATTTCAGATTGGAGGCAATCATGGTTAAAAGTATGACCGGTTACGGCCGCGGAGAATATACGGATGGGAAGAAGAGCATTACCGTGGAAATTAAGGCGGTGAACCACCGTTACTGCGATGTCTATGTGAAAATGCCGAGACGGTATTCTTTTGCCGAGGAACGGATTAAAGGTGATGTCCGGGATGCATTGAAACGAGGAAAGATTGAGGTGCTGGTAACGGTAGACAACTTCGGCGAGAGCGAGAATGATATCCGGCTCAATGAAGATGTGGCGGAGAAGTACTATCGGGCGTTGAAGTCTCTGGAAGAGAAATTTGGTTTTACCGGAGAGAAGGGAATCACACTGGAGATGCTGGCAGGTATGCCAGATGTAATTAAGGCAGTGCCGGCGAAGGAAGATGAGGAAGAACTAATGCATGCGCTTCTGGTTCCGACGGAGATTGCCCTTCAGAATATTATCAACATGAGGGCCACCGAAGGAGAACGTCTGGCGAAGGACATTCTGATGCGCGCCGATTTGATTGAAGAAATCAAAGATAAGATTAAGACCCGGGCACCGGAAATCAGCAAGGAATATGCGGACAAGTTCCGGGAGCGGGTGAACGAGATTCTGGATGGAAAGCTAGAGATTCCGGAAGAACGAGTGATGGTGGAAGCGGCTGTATTTGCGGATAAGGCAAACATCACCGAGGAACTGGTGCGTCTGGAAAGTCACATCCAACAGCTTCGAGACTTCTTCGACAGTGAAGAAGAGACGGTGGGGAAGAAGATGGATTTCTTGATTCAGGAGATGAACCGAGAGGCCAACACCATCGGGTCGAAATCCAACGACACGGAAATCACTGGTTGGATGCTGGATCTTAAGGCGGAAATTGAAAAAATCCGGGAACAGGTTCAGAACATAGAGTAGAAATGAAGGGTGGAAATGTGGTATAATATCTAGCCGATATTTATCGTAGAAACAAAAGCATTTCTGACCGGAGATATTTGAGAAGATATTGCTGTTTTTAGAGATAGACGCAAGGAGAAATCCATGGCAAAGCACAGAGCACAGAGAGGAAATCTGTTCGTTATATCCGGCCCTTCCGGAACGGGAAAGGGAACCATCTGCAAGGAAATTTTGAACATCTGCGATTTGAAACTTTCGGTGTCCATGACGACGCGGAATCCGAGAGAGGGAGAGCAGAACGGGAGAGATTATTTCTTCGTTACGAAAGAGCAGTTTGAGGAGAACATTGCGAATGGAAATCTTCTGGAGTACGCCAACGTGTACGGAAATATGTACGGAACGCCGAAGGATGCGGTGATCCGGCAGCTGGATCGGGGGAAGAACGTACTTCTGGAAATCGATGTGCAAGGGGCGCTCAAGGTGAAGAAGGCGATGGACGAAGCCATCCTGATATTCCTTTTGCCGCCCAGCATGGAAATTCTGCGAGAGCGGTTGTCCGGAAGAGGCACGGATTCAGAAGAGGCCATTGAGCGCAGATCCCAGGAGGCGCTGAACGAAATTCGCCTGCTAGGGGAATACGACTATTATGTGGTGAACGATGATCTGACCGAGGCGGTATCCGAGGTGTCGGCCATTATCCTGGCAGAGGGTCGGAAGGTTCCGGACAAGGTGAAACCGATTATCCGGGAATATGAATAGAAGTAGAGATATATGTAGGTGAAATAGGAGGTAGCTTTATGATGTTGTATCCGTCCGTCAATGGACTTAGAGAGAAAGTAGACAGCAGTTATACCCTGTGCATGCTTGCCGCTAAGCGCGCGAGAGATATTATTGCACAGAAGCCGGTGTTGACCAAGGTGGAGGCTGAGAGACCGGTGAGCCTGGCAACCAATGAGATTGCCGAGGACCTGATTACGTATCGTCGCGTGGAAGAAGAGGAGAAGCCGGCCATTCAGGTAACCGCAGAAGATTTGGAAGCGGCTCAGGCAGCTGACAATCATGATGCTGTTGAAGCAGAAGCAGCTGCAGAGGTGGCAGAAGAAGAGCCTGCTGCGGAAGAAGCGTAGAAAGCGGCTCATAATACGAATATCTTGGAAACCGACAAGGCACGAGATAGCATAGAAGTGGATTCCACCTGGTGTGAATCCATTTTTTGTACACCGAGAGCATGTGAAAAATCACAAAAGAATTCATAGAATTTACGAATGCAAACAAATTGCAAGGGCGAAAGGGAATAGATATGAGAAAAGAATTCGGTGAGAATCTGGTCATAGAGATTTACGGGGAATCCCACAGCGATGCCATTGGAGTTATTGCGTCCGGCTTTCCCCCAGGGGAGACCTTCGATGAATCGAAACTGGCAGAGTTCATGGCACGGAGAGCGCCGGGAAAGAAGGGAAAGTCCGCCATCGGGGATACGGCTTCCACTCCCAGGAAGGAGCCGGATCAGGTGGTGTTCCAGAGAGGTGTTCAGAAGGAAGACGAATTCCACACCATTCTGACTGGAGATACGCTGGAAGCCTGCATCTACAATACAAACCGCCGCTCTTCGGATTACGATGAACTTCGGAAGGTACTGAGACCGGGGCATGCGGATCTGGGAGCGTACCTGAAAGATGGGCAGGAGGGCCTGCGACCTGGCGGCGGCCGATTTTCCGGTCGAATGACCGCACCCCTCTGCATCGCCGGGGGAATATGCCTGCAGCTTCTGGCAAAGGAGGGAATTTCGATTCAGGCCGCTTATGTGGAAATCGGTGGCGAAACCGACGCGGACCGGATTGAAGCAGCGCTACAGGATGCGGCAGCGCACCGAGATTCGGTGGGAGGTATTGTGAAGTGCACCGTCAAAGGCTTTCCGGCAGGAATCGGTGGTGCTCTATTCGAAGGCCTGGAAGGCCGAATCGCAGCAGCCATCTACGGAATTCCAGCGGTAAAAGGAATTGAGTTCGGCAGCGGTTTCCAGGGGTCTCGAATGATGGGTTCCGAGAATAACGATTCCATTCGGTTACGAGAAGGAAAGCTGGTAACGGAGACGAACAACGCCGGAGGTATCAACGGTGGAATTAGCAATGGAATGGATATCCAGTTCTGTGTGGCTTTCAAGCCTACCCCCACCATTGGCCGTGAGCAGCGCACGGTGAACATTGAAACCATGGAAGAGACCACCTTAAGTGTCGGTGGTCGCCATGACGTATGTGTGGTTCCTCGGGCAGTACCGGTGGTAGAGGCGACTACAGCACTGGTGCTGGAGGATATCCTGTTAGGAGAGAGTCATGAGTAAGAGATATGCGGTAATCGGTCAGAACATTTCCCACACTCTTTCCCCAGAGCTTCATGGGATTTTCGCGAAATATACCAGCGGATACCGGTATGAAAAGTTGGATATTGACAAGACGGAATTGAAGAAGGTTCTTCAGGATACACGCTATTCTGGTTTTAACGTAACCATGCCCCATAAGCGAGAGGTGATTCAATATCTGGATGAGATTTCCGAGGAGGCCCGGGAACTGAATGCGGTGAACACCATTCGGCGGATGCCGGATGGCCGTCTTGTGGGATATAACACGGATGTGTACGGATTTGAGATGTTGGCGGGTCGCAAGAGAATCCAAGGCCGCAAGGTACTAGTCTTCGGTACCGGTGGCGCCTCCTCAGCCATTCTACGAGCCCTTCGAAATATGGGGGCAAAAGAAATTATTGTTGTTTCCAGAACTCCGAGAGAAGGGGAGAACTACTGCACCTACGAGGAGTTGAAGGATCATTTGGATGCACAGGTGCTTGTGAATGCTACACCGGTGGGCATGTATCCCCATGCCGGGAAGTCCCCCCTGGATGGATATGGAATATCTCCTGCAGATTTTCCCAACCTGGAAAGTGCCTTTGACGCCATCTACCGACCGTATCGCACGAAGTTCATCATGGATGCGGAGGAGATGGGGGCCTATGCCCGTTCGGGTCTGGCTATGCTGGTGTACCAGGGCTTGCAGTCCGCTCAAATCTGGGGCGAAGTTCCGAAGAACGGAATGGGGCGGAAGGTCATTCCATGTCGTGCCACAGGGAAAAGAGGGAATCGTCACGGAGACTCTTGGCATTCGCGCTGGAAGAATCAACGGAAATACCGGACCATTCGAATTCACCTGGGAAGGGAAGCGCATAAGTACCTGCTGCGCCGGCAGCTGAACATTACTGTGATTGGAATGCCGGGATGCGGAAAATCCTCTATCAGTCGCCAGATGGCGCTTCGACTGAAACGGCCCTTCTTGGATATCGACCGAAAGATTACGGAGAAATACGGTATTACGCCAGGAGAGATGATTGAAACTCAGGGAGAGGAAGCATTTCGCCGCTGTGAAACCGAAGTGCTAAGCGAAATCTGTAGTGAGAACGGCCAGGTAATCGCAACCGGTGGTGGAGTGGTAACCCAGCCGGATAACCTTCCGATTATGCGGTCCAACAGCGTTGTAATCTATTTGAAAAGGCCGACCCACCTGTTGGCACGCAAGGGACGCCCCATCAGCGCAGCGGTGGGGGTCGAGGAACTATATCGTAGAAGGGCGCCCCTCTACGAGGAGGCAGCGGACATTTGCATTGAGAACAATTACGAATTCGGGAAGCCTCGAGGCAGAAATCCGAGACACAGACAGAATTCCTATATTGACGACTGCCGAGCTTTCGCTGGACGGATGAGAAAGATGGCCATGAAGTATATTGATGCAATGGTAGAAGGGTAAAAAAGTGCGGAAATCCTTGAGGCAAGGGGGATTTTTTGCGGGTAGCCTCGGGTTAACGAAAATCCCCGAGGAAAAAGTGAAGAGCCAATAGGGGCGGCTGCCGCACATATAAAATGCGACAGTCCCCCGCCATTTGTAATGCACCTTTTATAGATATCTCACAATTCCAACCCATACTATCAGAAGACAGCATATGACTATTATGATAATACTTAATATGTTCAATTTCTCTTTGCTCCGGATTGTCAAAAGTGCAAAGGCCAACAGATATAAAACACTTCCAACAATCGGTGTTCCAGAGATAGTGAGATATGTTCCTGCGCCGATGAGGAGAATATAAATACATCTCATCATGACGGATTTAGTTTTATTGTTCATCTTAAGTAACACTTCCTCTCCTGACTATAAGCTATCTAAGTAATATTATCG
>JBNMGJ010000271.1:0-1854 GCA_050872185.1 Mogibacterium sp. | reverse complement strand
TGCCTATGCAGCGGAAAGTCGCCGGACACCGTCCATGGAGAGTCCGGAACTCGTGCAGCGGGTGCTTCAGCGGAACCGAGAGATTATCGAGGCTTTTGGATTGAAGCAGGGAATTTCGCACAGTGAATTCATTGTGGATGATGACGAAATCTATCTGTTAGAGACCGCGGCGAGAGGGGGCGGCGTGTATATTTCTTCGGATTTGATTTCACTTCGGACGGGAATCAATGTTGAGAAGTTCCTAGTGAACATTGCACTGGGAGAACAGAGCGGAATGCCGGAGATTCAAGAAAGCCGGAAGTTCTGTGGATACAAGGCCTTCTACGTTCCCTTCGGCAAGGTAAAGAAGGTGAGTGGTGTAGAGGCTGTAGAGAATCTCCCATATGTACACCGAACCCAACTTATGAATTTTAAGGAAGCGATGATTGTTCCGGTGGAGAAACTCAACAAGACCAACCGGTTGGCTCTGATTGTGGAGGCCTCTTCCCAGGAAGAATGGTTAGAGAGAGTCCAATTTATTGAGAATACTCTGCATGTAGAATCCGAACACGATGGCGTGGTACGGGATCTCGTGTGGGAATAAAGTCTGTGAGAACAGGAAGGAGACAGGAATGTTTGATCGATTGCAGAAGAAAATGGTGAATGTACTTCTCTTCTTTGATTTGCTAAAGCTGAATCGCAAATACCCGCAGGAAGGGGACTATGCGAAGCTCAAGCGAATTCAGGAGAAGCGCCTGCATAAGCTGATGAAGAAGGCGTACCAGATTCCATTCTATCGGGAACGCTTTGATAAGGCGGGAGTAAGGCCGGAGGACGTTCGCACTGCGGAAGATTTGGTGAAACTGCCACCGCTGACCAAGGATGAACTGAGAGCATGGATGAATGAGGAGGCGGAGAAGCCGAAGTACAAGGATTGGTTCCACGATGCCACCAGCGGATCTTCCGGAAAGCCGCTGATGCTCCTCTATTCACCGAAGGAGAAGGCCTTCATGATGGCAGACTGGTTCCGGGTGATGTGTATGGCGGGGTATAATCCGTTCTTTGGAAAGACCATGAGCCGGAAGAGTGCCCACAGTACCTCGGCCGGAGCGGATACGTTCCTTCAGAAGTTCGGTATCCTGCGCCGTGGTTTTTTGAATCAGTACGCACCGGAAGAGGAAATGATTAAGCAGGTGAACGAATACAAACCGGATTTCCTGTATATGAATAAGACAGAGCTCATGCGTCTGTGCCTCTACTGCAAGGAGCACCACAGCGATATTTGGCAGCCAAAGTTCTTCTGTGCATCGGGAGAGATGACGGATCCAGCGGCACGGAAGCTGTTCAAAGAAATTCTAGGAGAAGGAATTATCGATGCCTATGGCAGTGCGGAGACGGGTTCCTGTATGCTGAAACTCTTCGATAGTCCGGAGCATATCATTCATTATGATGCCTATGCCATCAATATCTACGATGAGAATGATCAGTTGGCAGATGCAGGTTCTGTGGTTATCACACCGCTGTTCAAGACAGACATTCCGTTGATTAACTATAAGATTGGCGACAAGGCGATTTCCGAAGTTCGAAACGGAGTTCGTTATGTCACCAGTCTGCAGGGAAGAATGAATGATTTCTTCCGCTACGAAACCGGAGAGGTGACCACATTCTTTGAAATCGCTCCGATTATTGCCCATAACGAGGATGTGGTACAGATCCGATTTGTACAGGATTCCTACACCCACATCACCGTGCAGTTGGTGCAGAGTAAGGAATCACCAAAGACCCGAGAGCAGGTGGAGAAAGAGCTGGATAAGGCGCTGAACGCGAAGTTCAAGCACCATATGGATATTGATTTCGCATGGTCCAATTCCATCC
>JBNMGJ010000068.1:0-9104 GCA_050872185.1 Mogibacterium sp. | reverse complement strand
CCAATAAATATTCTTTATAAATGACCTGTGCGAAATGCGTGGCTCAGGTTTCTGGGTTTTCCCGTTTCTGAGCCATCGTCTGGCAAAGCCCGTGGCGCACACGCACTGATTTTTCAGCTCGGGCGCCAACACATTTCCTCGAGTATTCATTCGAGAAAACGGTTCGTCAATTTTTTCAACCATAGATTCGTTTCAAAATTTCTCGGTTATTAGTATAATAGATTTGAAGAAAGTCACAGGAACCTATAATCTATAATTCATTTTATGCAAAATCGAATTACTATGGAGGAACACCCTATGTTATCAAAACCAATTCATGGATGGACCGATTTTCAACTAGAAGGCACCGGAGAGTGGGGCTTAAGCTATTTGACGGATATTCCATTTAAATGGCTCGATCAAGCAATCCACGGGCTTGAAACGAGATCCCCTTTCTGTGTAGAAGCATACTTAGAACCTGGTCGTTTCCTATGTCTAGTGAGCTTCTGGAATTGCTATGTTTTATGCGAAAACGAGGAGCCACAGCCTTCAGAAGAAGATAATATTCAGGCGGACGTTTCTCCCATCAACATGCTTCAATTCTGCAAGAATTTGCACAAAGACATCAGCGAAAACATTGGAGACTGGGTTGCTTTTTACGAATTCTCCGGACAAGGTCCCGAAGAAAGAAAGGCTGCGCTGGATTGCAAATTGGCTCGCTTGCAGGAGTTAATTTCAGAGCACGAAGATGGTTTTTCAAATAGCCAAGTAACCTTTACATTAGGTGACGAAGAGAATCCTCTAGAAGTTTCTATAGGGGATTTCCTATGGTAAGTGGACCCTCCCGACCCAGGTTTTCGCGAACATCTCAGGAGATTCGTTAACATTAATCGGTCAATCACAAAACGGCGGCAGCCGCATTTGCGAGAATGCGGCTGCCGCCTACTTTTAATGCAAGTTTCTTATCTTGTCTGCACCGTCTTCGCCCTTTGTGCTATAGCTTGCTGTTATTTTGGCGCCTGCTACCGGGGCATAGGTCTTGGCCGGGCCGGCCCTCGCAGTTCACGAAGGGCGCCTCGTTTTCCTCGGGGATTCGTGAACTTTCGTCTATTGCATGGCCGGCCGGGCTCTCGCAGTTCACGAAGGATGCCTCGTTTTCCTTGGAGATTCGTGAACTTTCGTCTATTGCAAGGCCGGCCCGGCCCCCCTTTGCCTTGAAGATTTCCGTAGATGCATCGACCTACATCGAAAGCGACTTCCCGCGGCTGGGGCACCCATTGCCCCACCGCGAGAAGTCGCCTTTCATCTAACTGCTTCATCTAACTGCTTCGTCTAACCTATTACGTTTTCGTGTACCTTACGACACCTTGTCGCCTCAGTGCTTCTGCCTTCACATATCCTACGCGTCCTTGCGCTTTCTGACTACTACAACCAGTCCGCCCAGTGCCAGCACACCGAGGATTGCGAATGCGCCCAGGTTATGGTCGTCGCCGGTGTTAATCAGTCCGGAGTTTCCGCCCGAACCGTTACCTCCGCCGTTGCCATTTCCGTTGTCGCCACCATTTGGATCCGGTGTCGGTGTTGGCGTCGGCTCCGGTGTAACGTTCTCATTGACGAGGGTGAATGTCTCATCCGCCTTCGAGTCGCCGGTTACAGTGACCTTGAGGGTGCCGTCCTTGTTGTCCGTTACGGATACGTGGACGCTGTACGGTGTCTCGTCGTACTTCGTTTTCAGGTCTGCACCACCTTTCGGAATTACCTCCCGGATGATGTAGTCGTGTTCGCCCGGCTTATCATAGGTGAGCTTGCTCTCCTTGCCGTCGTTGTCAACGAATTTTACCTTCGCTTCTTCGCCGGCCTTTGCCTCCTCGTTGGTGCCCTCGGCTACCTTAACCTGCTCTTCGCCGCGAACTTCGTATACGGCAAACTCGAACTCGCCGGCCTTCATGTCACGGCCAGTTGCCTTCTTCGATGTCAGCTTCTTCGTTACTGGGAACAGAGTATCCGCTTCGGCGTCCTTTGGCTCCATGTGATATGCGTTCACGAAGGTGAATGCGGTCTCACTGTCTAAGCCCTCTACGTGGAAGGATTTCTCCTTGGTGTTGTACTGAACTTTGACGGAAATCGTCTTCGTTTCCTCGGTATCGTTCACAACGCCAGCGGCGCTTCCGCTCTCGGTTACCTTGTACTCGAAGGTTCTGGTGCGGTTGCCCTGATTGTCCGGTGTTACGTCCTCGAAGTCCGAAGCCTGGAACTTCAGGTATCCGAAGTCTACTTCGCCGGTCTTGCCGTTCTTCACCCTGGTCACTTCCTTGCCGTCCTGTGTCGGCATCGGCGCATCCTTCTTGTCCGCGCCTTCCGTGGTCTCCTGACCGCTAAGCTTGAACTCGAACTTTCCGGCAATGTCCTCTGGGGTGACTGCCGCACCGTCTTCGGCGGACAGCGCTTTCGTCCCCTTCATCGGAATCGTCAATTCCTGAGTGTCGTAGTCGTTGATAAATGCCAACTTGTCTGCGCCATCTGGGTAGACCACCTTAGTCTCCAGAGTTCCGTCGCCCTTGTCGGTAACCTGAACGGTAATGGTGAAGGCTGCGTCCTTCGCATTCACACCCACTGCCAGGTCGCCGGTATCTTCCGCAACGTTGTACTGGTAGATATAGGTATCTCCGTCCTTCACGGCCAAGCCCTTTGCCACGTCGGCTTTGAGGCCCTCTGTGGTGTACTTGATTTCGCTAAAGGTCACCTTCCCGGCCTTGCCCGCCTCTGCGGCTGCATTGGATCCGGTGGCAACAACGGTCTTCTCATCTCCCGTATCCTTCGCATTGGTTACAGTAAAATCAAATTCTCCCTTCTTCATTGCCCGGCCTGTCAGGGTCTTGGTGGCCTCAATGGAGGTGCCGCCCTGGCCGTTCAAGGATCCGGTTCCCTTGTAGCTGTTGGTGAACGGAATCACCGTAGTCTTCTTATCCTTCAGGTTATCCGTACTGTGAACGGTGATATCGCTAACCTTCTTCTTTGCCGAAGCAGTAGACGCACCGTTCAGCTTCGTTACCACGGTCTCTGCCGACAGAACGCCGTCGCCGTCATCGGAAATGGTGATGTCCACCTGGTATTCCGAAGTGTCGTTGGTGTATCCGTCTGCGCCGCCCTTGGTCTCGCTAATCTTGTAGCTGAAGGTCTTGCCCGCATCATCCTGGGTAAAGCGAACCTTCTCCCCATCCAGAATATTAACTGCGGAGGTCTCTCCGTCTGCTGCTGCAGTAGAGGTGAATACCTTCTTCGTCTGGTTCTGGCCAAAGCCGAACTTGCTGGCTGCCGCTGCCGCGGTCACCTTAGTGTCTCCGCTTCCGCTATCCAGCGCTTCTACGGTGAACTCGAACTGTCCGTCCGTCATATCTCGGCCTTTCAGCGTCTTCTGAATCAGAAGTGCTTCCTGGTTGCCGTACTCGATGCTCGAACTGTACATATTGGTGAAGTTCAGTTCCTCTTCAGAGCCTGCCGAAACCCTTGCGCTCAACTGGCCCTGGCCGTTATCGGAGACGCTAATCAGCAGCCTATGATCACTGTCGTCGAAAGTAATTCCCTTATTCGCTGCTGGAACGGTTTCCGTGATGAAGAATTCATACGGCTTTCCGGCGCTGGTTGCCTTGGTGAAGTGAATGCTTCCGAAGTTCAGTGCCGTGGTGGCCTTGTCTTCCGCATCCTTTCCAGTAACGGTAACCGTCTTGAATACCGCACGGTCTCCCTTGATTTCGTAGGAGTCCTTCGCCACGGAATCCAGCAGCGTCTTGTTATCTGCTTTTGCCCACAGGGTAAAAGTAAAGGAATCGCTTTCCTTCCACTTCCGGCCCGTCAGGGTCTTGGTTCCGTTCAGCTGAATGGATCCGGTTGCCTGATAGCGGTTGGTCCAGGAAGCGGCGGTCTTCTCTCCATCGTTTGCCGTAATGGTCTTGTGGATGGTGAGGGTTCCGTCCTTCGGATCCTTCGCCTCGGATGTCAAAGTAACAGTGTACTCGGTGTCATCGTAGGTGACGCCAGCAGTGTCGCCGGTTGGCTTCTTTTCCTTCAGTGTGTACTTGTAGGTCTCTCCGGCCCGGTTAAATGTAACGGTGCCGAAGTCGATATCCGCCTTGTCGCCAGATGTCGGGTTGATGGTAACTTCCGATACGGTCTTTCCCTCTGCATCCTTTGGTGCCGGTGCATCTGCCTTCGGCGTGATGGTGAAGGTGTAGGAATCGCCCTTCTGGAAGTTTCTTCCGGTCATGCTCTTGGATCCGGTGATTTTTGCACTTCCGGTCTCTTTGTACTGGTTCACGAATTCTGCACCGGTGGTGCTGTCGTGCTTGCTGTTCTTATAAGTGACCGTTGCGGCCAGCTTACCCGTCTTCTTGCCTGCGGCATCCTTATCGGTGATGTTCACCGTCACGGTAGTTACGTTGGAATCGTAAGTCACACCGGATTTCACGTTGTCCTTCGCTCCTTCCGGTACCTTCTACTTAATCTGGAAGGTATAGGTTCCCGTCTTGCTAAATGTCATCGCTGGGAAACTGAACTTGCTGGTCTCGCCGTCTTTGGCAGCACCGGCACTAGCCTTGAGTCCGTTATTCGGTACCTCAATACTTCCCTCTTCAATGGCCTTCTTAGTGGCATTGCTGAGAGGCTCCAGAGTGTACTGGAATTCGCCCTCTTTCATGTCTCTGCCGTTCAGGGTCTTGCTTCCGCTAAAGCCCACTTCAATCGGCGGTGCTGCCACGTAGGAGTTGTGGAACTCCAGGCAATACTTTCCATCGTTGGTCTGATAGAAGTAGTCCTCGGTATCTGGGTCGCTTCCCTTGATTTCCTGGGTGCAGTTCTCATCCAAGTAATACTTGAAGGTGGCATCCGGTGCACCGCTATGTGTCTCTCCAACGATAACCTGGATGTAGTATACCGTCGGATCGTACTGGGTACCATCTAACTTGTAATCGTTGTCCTTGGTAGCGCCTTCTGGAATTACCTCACTGGCCTTGTACAGGTAGGTCTTTCCGATGTCACTGCTGTGGAATACCATGTTGGCGAAACGGATACTTCCATCCTCTTCGTTGCCAGAGGTCACGGTTCTTTCCGTCATGTCTCCTGGCATTGGCACATCCGCCTTGTTGTCTCCTGCTGCCTCCAGCTGGAAGTGGAACTGGTTCTGTGCCAAATCATCTGAACCAGTCTTGTTATCGTAGGTCTTGTGCATCCGAAGATCCACGTAGGATAACTTGTCATCGTAGGTGTTCTTAAAGGTTGCCACATCCAATGCACTCTGCTTAGCCTTGGAAACCTGGCTGCCGTCATCGTCCAGATCCTTGGTAATTTCCGATGTTGCCGATAGCTTGCCATTTCCATCATCGGTAACGGTTACCTTAACCGAGTAGAGGGCGTTGGAATAGCTCAGGTGCGGTATGGTGTCCGTACGTTCTTTTATCGTGTAGTAATAAGTTCCGGCATGGCTAAATGTCAGGGCTGGGAAGTCCTTCTTTGCATGGACGAATCCGTCTTCGTCCTCCGAATGATTATCCGGTCTTTTAATTTGAATCATGCACTCCTTATAACCGTTCCCATTCACGGTGGAATTCTCCGGCATGGTGTCCGCTACATCTGCAGCATCATCGGAATTGTCCAGTGCAATCAAGCTGAATCTGAAGAACTCGGTCTCAAGACCCGGTTCATTCCATCCGTTAAAGAGTTTCTCCACCGGAACCTTCGCCGCAGCGGGTGCCGGAGTGTAGGTATTCACATAGTCTACAGTGCTCTTCTGCTTATCGCCGTTATCCGCTGGAGCCGGAATGGTTCCCTCTGCGGTCTTCTCGGCCTGGGCTTTGGTGCCGTCTACTGCCGATGTAACATCCCAGTAGTTTGCATCGCCGAGGTCCTCGGTTACGGTGTATTTTGCTTTTGCCGGAAGGTCCTTGATGACTGCCTTCTGGCCGTCTTTGAGGGAGATGGCTTCCTTGGAAGTTCCATCCTCGCCCAGAGTGACTTCCTTCGTCTCGCTGGTTCCGTCTTCGGACTGGATGGTGTACTTGTAGGTACCGATTACCGGTGTCTTGTTTCCAGCCTTATCTTCGGTCCAGACCTTCAGGTTATAAGGGAATGCTTCATCGCTGAAGTCGGTGTCGCTGCTGCTATTCTTGACGGTCTTGGAAATCTCCAGATCGCCTACGGCCTCGTCTCGCATCTGAACGAATACGTCCAGTACGAACAGACCGGACAGGTCTAGGTTGCCCAGGTTGGTTTTACTGGAATATCCCTCGCTGCTGTCGTGGGTCTCGCACTGCTGCAGGAAGGAGGACGGCCAGCCTTCATCCACGGTGAAGAATGGAACCTCTTCCAGCATGTTGGTGTGGCCCTCTTTGCTGTCCACCGGCACGTAGTGACCGATTTCGTCGGAACCGGTGTCGTACTGGTAGTGCAGGTGCAGCAAGTCGTCTTTGCCGTACTTGAGGGATGTGGCATCTGGATCCCAGGTTCCGTCCAGGCCTGGTTCCTTGGTGGAAACCCGCAGGTTGGCCTTGGTATCCGTCAGCGTAGTATCCAAGTCGTCGGCGTTGGCGTACTGCTCCATGCCCTTGAGCAGATTACCCACTCCGCCGCCGCCAACGTAGATGTTGTCACCTTTGGTGCCGGCATCGGCAAAGGTTCCGCCATCGTTGGCGATGACTTTAATGAGCTTATTGTTCAGCTTATAGCCGCTTGGTGCCTCGATTTCTTTGAGGTAATACACGCCGTTCGGCAAGCTCTTGAATTTGGCCATTCCGTATACGGTCTGACCGAAGTAATCCATGGTCTTGGTGGTTTCCACCCGGTACGGCGTGGCACCATCCTTGAGTACCGGCTCTCCCGGCAGAATCTGGCTGGCCAGAGTGGTGTCGCTTTCCTTATAAAGAGCGAACTTTACGCCGTCCAGGCAGTACTCCTTCTCGTTAAATCCGGTAGCGTCGGTGGTGGTCTTCTGAACGTAAAGATCGTTGGACACGTCCGTCATTACCATCTTCACCGCATACTGGTAATCGTACTCCTTGGCATTTCCGTTAGAGGACAGAACACCGGTATCCAGACGGGTGGTGTTGTCCGCAGTCGCGTCCTTCACATCTCCCGTCGTGTAGTAGTAGGAAATGGAGTACTTCGCGCTGTCTCGAATTGCCTGCAGCTTCTCCGCTGCAGTGGCATTCTTGTTGTTAGCCAGGATAACCTGGGAATAGGTCATAATGTCGCCCGGCAGCTCATCGATAGTGGTCTCGTAGGCCCCCATGGAGTTGAGCTTCAGCTCGTAGCGGTTACCTTTCAGAATGTCATCCAATCCGTGAATTTTGTGGAGCTTCCATCCCTTGAGAACGGATCCGCTGACGGATGCCCAGTCCTCGTCCTTGTTGATGCTTTCCCCCGTTCGGTGATATACAACCGCGAAAATCGAACCCTTCTTGAGGGTACCGTCGTCGTTCTGCGGAATCTCATTGCCGCTTCTGTCGTAAAGCTTTGTCGGCGCCGTAATCATCATCCTAGAGTTCACGCTGACACCAGAGGACCACAGATTCTCCGATGTAATAGCACCGGTCTTGTTATCATAGTGAAGCCATACCGGCTTGCCTTTCCGGTAGCCTTCTGGGGCCTTGGTTTCTTTTAGAATATAATTCGGTCCAATCCCCTTCTTATAGAGTTCCTCAAAGTTGATGGTTCCGCCATCCTCCGAAGTCAAAATCAGCGAACCATCCTCACCGGTTACGCCAGAACATAGAGGCGATCCGGTTTCTTCGTACTTGACATCGTCTCCGCTACCAGTTGTTTTCGCCTGGTACAGCTCGAATCCGGCCCCCTGCAGCGGGTTGCCTTCCTGGTCGACTTTCTTGACCTCGTTGTCCGGCATCAACTTCAAGTTGAACTTGAGCGCCATGTCGGATGCCCAGTTACCTCTCTCTAGGTAAAAGAATTTGAGCGTATGATAAGTGTTCCCGGCAAAGGTATTTCCTTCCCACTCCGTGGTGTTCTGCTTTCCGGCAGCCTTGTACTTATCTAACAGGTTGCCGTCAGAGCTGCCGTTGATCTTAATTTCGCCGCTCTTGAAGTTGATGTTCAGGCTGGCTGCATCGTGGATACCGCCCAAATCTCCTACCAGAACATCATCGATGAATACCCATACGTCATCGTCTCCGGTAAATTCATAGGTGACATCCTTTCCTTTTGCAGTGGTTCCCCCCTCCGGTTGTACGAAATGGGTGGTCATGTTCAGACCGAACCAATGGTTCAATGCATCGCTGTCTGAGGTGACGTTACTCTTCGCGCTAATGGATCCGTTGGATTCATTGAATACCGTAGACGGTCCATTGAACGGGAAGAACTGGCCACTCCGGCTGCCATACTTAACCGCTGGCTTGTTGTACAGGTTGAAAGAATTGGAGGTGCTATTATAGGCAGCGTAGTTCTTCTCACTGTCATAATAATAGTAACCGTCATCGTTCACCTGCATCAGTCCGTCCACGTTCGTGTACGCTTTCTTGCCTTCCACCTTGTTGGTTCCGGTGGTGCTGCTGTCGTACTGATTAAAAAGGTACGCTAAAGACTGGTTCGTGGAACTGTTGATGGATGAGTTCCTCACCAACTTCGGATAACCATTCTCCAGTGTGGTGGACACCATGCCCTTACATGGGCTGGCAGATCCAGTCCACTTGTTCAAATCCTTCCCCTGGCCATTGCCCTGGCCGGTGGAGAACTTCAGCTGGTTTCCCTTGTTAATTCCTCCGTTTGCATTGTACGCTGGTGAGAAATCCGCCGAACTCTGGGTGTCCACCCAGTAGTCGAACAGAGACACCACAGTGCCCTGCGGGTTGGTTCCCTGCACCTTGTACTTGTCGAAATCCGAATCGCCCGCTGCGAAGACATTGACTGAACTCAGTATCATCGTTGCCATCGCGATAATCGAAAGAAAAATCCGGCCGATTCTCTTTTGATTCCGGTTCAACATCTTACATTTCCCCCTTTTCTTTTTCTCCCTACGAGGTGACCCCCCCCCCGAAAGAAATTCGACTTTCCGAGGAGGGTCAGTATGTTTAAATTAGGGTCTAAAGCCTCGTGATGTTTGTGGGATTTATAAACTTGCTTGT
>JBNMGJ010000201.1:0-3376 GCA_050872185.1 Mogibacterium sp. | reverse complement strand
TTCCGATAGACATGGAAGTCTCTACCATTCCCGGAAGTGCACTGCTCATGTGGT
This sequence comes from Mogibacterium sp., assembly GCA_050872185.1. Classification (GTDB taxonomy): domain Bacteria; phylum Bacillota; class Clostridia; order Peptostreptococcales; family Anaerovoracaceae; genus Mogibacterium_A. The sequence continues at coordinate 3,322 of JBNMGJ010000201.1, read as the reverse complement.
GAACGCCGGTTGGAATGACGAACAGGTACTTCATCAGTCTCTCCTGGCACTCATCATCTACCACTTCGGCTTCCATCTCGCCCACCTTCTCCATAGCAATACGGAGACCTGGATCCGAAATCTCGTACTCGGCTTTCAGCTCTGCAGCAATCAGACGCATAGCCTTCTCGAATGCAATGCAGTCCTCCGGCTGCACCAGAATCTCACCGGTAACCTTGTTGCAAATCGCATTGGTTACGTTACCACCGGTGAGGCTGATGACGTTCAGCTTTGCGGCGTCCATGCAGTTCAGAATCACCCGTCCGGTCAAATCGATGGCATTTCCTCTCTCCAGGTTAATGCCATTTCCGGAGTGACCTCCCTGAAGACCATCAATAGTATATCTGTAGCAGACACCGGATTTCGCAACTCTCGGCGTATCGAAGTAGGTCATCATGTCCACTGCACCCGCACAGCCTACGGTGATCACACCCTCTTCCTCCGAATCGATGTTGATAATCCGATGTGCGGAAATCTTCGAAGCATCCAGCGCTTCTGCACCCAGCATTCCGATTTCCTCGTCTACGGTAATAACCACTTCCAGTGCCGGATGATCGATGGTATCCGATGCCAGAAGTGCCAGTGACATGGCAATGGCGATACCGTTATCTGCACCCAATGTGGTACCGTTAGCGGTAATCCACTCACCGTCAATATATAACTCAAGAGGATCATTCTCAAAGTCGTGCTCCACACCTTCGGCCGTAGCTGCAACCATATCCATGTGGCCCTGCAGCATTACCGGCTCTGCGGTCTCATAACCCACGGTTGCACCCTTGTAGATAATCACGTTCCCCATCTTATCCTGATAGTATTCCAGGCCGTGCTCCTTGGCGAAATCCACCAGATACTGGCTGATTTTCTCATTGTGTCTGGACGAACGCGGAACTGCACTCAGCTCATCGAAATACTGGAATACGCACTTCGGGTTCAACGTACTAACATCACTCATAACCATAATCCTCCTTGATTCTTTTGGAACTAAACATCAATATTATTATACATTTTTGATAAAAATAAACAAGCCTCGGTCCAGAATTTCCGGCCAAACCCTCTACCGCGGGATAATAATGGAGTCGTACCGGATGGCCTTTCCGGATATGGAATAGCTCGGTTTCTTCCCGGCAAGATAAGGACCTTTGAGGGGACGCTTAATCAGGATTTTGCCGGTTCTGGATTCCAGAGAGGCCTGCAGAAGTTCTTCTTCCTCCATGCAGGGAGACTCCAGTTGCTGCAGTAGCTGGAATTTCTTCTTCACCAAAGCACTCTTCTGCCGTTCTGGGAACATGGGATCCAGCAACACCAAATCCGGCACGCATCCGATGGACTCTTCGAGGTTTCGAAGGGCCTGGATGCTGTCGGCGATGTGCAGAGTCATTCGCGAAATGACCACCTGCAGCTCTGGGTTCTCCATTCCCCGCTCCATGGAATCCTGCAAGAGGGCGCCAATTACCGGATTGTATTCGAATAGGTGTACTCGAAAACCCGCTGCCGCCAGTAGCAGAGAATCTTCCCCTAGACCAGCGGTGGCATCCAGCGCTACCGGAGATGCAATGTTCTTAATGCGACCTGCTTTTACCAGAAATTCTCGATTCAGATTAGACGGGCGAAGCCTTGGAAGCATCCGGGTGAAATCTCCCCGAAGTTCCAGATTTCCTTGGGCTAACGTAAGCCCATTTCCGTCTACTTTCAAATGAAGTTCTTCCGTTTCCTTCGCATTCTCCGCCGAAGCGCAGGAAAGCGGAATGCTGAGCTGATTCGCCCAGCGTTCCGCTTCCTCTAAGTATTCCTGTGTGTATATAACTTTCAGATTCATTTGGTTTCCTTTGTATTAAAAACACTTTTCCAGCATATCCCGGTCCAGCTCTCCCTGGGAAGTGGCTTTGCCTACTGCAAAGTAGACGATGCCGCCCACAATCAATGCCGCCACAATCTCGTGGATATTGAATGGCAGAATCTTCACTCTGTTGAAAAAGATGAAGGTAATCAGACCGGTGACTGTCGATGCCAGGCAAGCCTTGCTGTTCCCTTTCTTCCAGTACAGTCCGCCGATAATCGGCCAGAAGAAGGAAGCTTCCAGTCCGCCAAAGGCGAAGAGGTTAATCCAGGCAATCACATCCGGTGGATTCAACGCAATGAGGCAGGTGATTCCGCCGATGACCGCAGTGATGCCAAAGCTGATCTTCGGAATACTCTTCATGGAGTCACTGTGCTTCTCCGTCAATTCCGTAGAGATGTCTCGGATATCCGAAGTTCCCGCCTTCTTTTCTTCTCTGCGCTTTACGATGTAGTTCAGATAGATATCCTTGAGAATTGTAGCCGAGGATAGAATCAGCAGGGAGTCTACCGTGGACATTACCGCTGCCAGTGGCGCTGCCAGGAAGAACCCAGCTGCCCAGCTCGGCATATACTTCATTACAACATAAGGAATGACCTGATCCGTGCTGGCCAGGTTAGCGTTCTCCACCAGTGGGAAAGCTAGAGTTCCCGCCAGATGCATTCCAATCATCAGAATCCCGATGACAATGGTTCCATAAATCATGGCCCGGTGCATGGAGCGGGTATCCTTAAATCCCATGCAGCGAACCGCGGTCTGCGGAAGTCCCATCACTGCAATTCCTACCAACACCCAGTAGGAAAGCATGTATCCCGGCTGCAGAACTGCAATATCCTTACCATATATTCCTTTTCCCATCAAATCCCAGCCCGGATTGGCTGCATTCAGATGGGTCACGATGTCACCCATTCCACCGCACTGGCGAATGATGAAGAACAACATCAGGAAAGTTCCGCAGGTCATGATAATTCCCTGCAGCGTATCGGTCAGAACCACCGCCCGGAATCCGCCGAAAGCTGTATAGAGCACCACCACGGCGCCGAACAGCAGTAGCCCTACCCAGTAGGGAACACCGGTTACGGTCTGAATCAGGGTGGCGCCTCCGATAAACTGTCCAATCATCTGGGTAATAAAGAATACCACCAATGCCAATCCGCAGATAGCCACCACGGCAGAGGACTGATATCTAGCTCTCAGATAGTCGGAAATCGTCACCGCATGGATTCTCCGGGAAATCAGCGCAAACTTCTTTCCCAGCACCCCTAGTGTCAGGAAAGTGGCACCGATCTGAACGCCGGCAATCCAGGACTGAGACAGTCCAAAGGTGGACGCCAGGCCCGGCCCCCCCAAGAAGGAGCTGGCACTGGTGTAGGTGGCAACCAGCGTCATCGCCAGAACCAATCCTCCCATGCCGCGGGACCCTACGAAATAGGAACTCAGAAAATC
>JBNMGJ010000114.1:0-5905 GCA_050872185.1 Mogibacterium sp. | reverse complement strand
GTCGGCACCTTGCTACTTGTAGTTGGACAAAACGGAATATCGTTAGGTGAGCACACTGCGTCTTTTGCCATATATCCGTTCCATATGTCCTTTTGCTTCATTCGTCTATTTTTCATTTTCTCCTCCTTGTATAAACGGATGTTCTTTTTTATGATATAATGATATTTAATTCGTCATAAGAAGTCGTACTGCATATGTTTACGAAAAGTTTACACGTAGTTTTCAATTTGAGTTTTTTATTAATTAACGGAGGAAATTATATGTACTTAAAAGAATATCTGAAGATTATTCAACAAAATTTCGCAACACAAATAGGCGAAGAGGAACTTTTTCGCTTGCTGTTTGACAGCATAATACTCCCTCTCAATTTAACAAATTCTAATGGCGAACCTCTGGATTATTCAAAATCCTATATTAGTAGTATTCTCAACAGAAATCGTCCTATTCCTTCAGTATTGCGAGAAAACTACTATAACCCGAAGGTTATAGATGGCCTCACCGAATATTTTGAGCAAAATATTGTTAAAGAACTGATTCCAGCAAGAGAAGAAATTTGTTATCAATTAATGAGTCTCGTTACAAATGATTCAAGCATATCGCCTATTGGGAAATCCAACTTGCAAATGATTGCTCATCCTGCTACGTTATCCGTTTTCCTTGCACAGCTCTTAGGCTACACACTTGGTCCCAATACTTTTGAGCCTTCCGCAAAAAAAGGGACCGATAATTCGACACTGCGCATTCTGAGCATTGATGAATCGGAGAGATTATCTAGCTTATTATGTTTGAAGGATTTCTCTCCGAAATTTATCAGCTTAAAAAAATATTTAATGACAATTGATACTCTCATTAATGAGATAAACACTATGCCATATGACCCACGAAAAAAAGTTATTGAATTTAAAAGCATTTCATCAGTAGCTCTACACATTGATACGTCAAATCCTATAACTATTTCTGATGAAAATATTAAAAAAATAATGGAATTTGCCTCTATTCAGAAAGTTAAATTATCCAACGATTTTTTTGAATTAGGAGACGTTTATACTTCACATGCCCCTGCACTTTTTGCGCATTCAATTAAAGGTGGAGAAAAAAGCAAAATGAAATATTATCGAATTCAGGAATTGTTGCAAACCATCAATCAGCTTGAGAAATGGTATCCTATTGAGCAGTTCTTTTCTCAATATCAATTTGTTGATTTGGTACTTGAGAATATAGGAGATTCACCGCAACAAAATGTTTCGGTAACATTAGATTTTCCTATGGATAGCTTATGTACTGCAGATATATTATATGATGCAAATCCTACCGTACTGAGAACATTAATGGATGAATTTAGTGTGCCAGAATCACTTGGAATTCCAGAAACATCAGACTATTTATGTTACGATGATGCCGATTTATCTTCAAAGCTACAGTATTCATCTCCCATTTTTCTTCAGCAAGAATATCCGAGTAGGGCTGAAATACTGTCTGATTTTAACGATGAGTACATATACAAAATATACAAGAAGGACAATCTTGTGCAATTAAAAATTGATTTTCCAGAAATAATGCAGAATACCTCAATCGCTTTTCCTACATCAATTATTTTGAAAGAAAAGATTGAAAGTATTAGTTATGCATTGCATTCACGAAATTTACCAAGCATAATTTCTGGAAGAATTAAAATACGCTAGCATGATATAAAAATCATATTCGGACGAAAATTGCAAGTTCTCCAAGTGACACCGCCAGGACAAAAGGAAAGAGACAAAGGCTGCCATTGACAACGAACAAACGGGGCTGCCACATTTTTCTTAAATGCGACAGCCTCTTCTTTATTCATTATATCCCCCCTACGACGACTGACCCCAGAAATCCACCGGCTCGTAGTCCTGCAAGGGAGCCAGGAAACCCGCTTCTGCCAGCCCTTCATGGATCATATCCAGTACCTCGGTACTGTCTGCCGACACCGTGTGGTAGTGATAGCCGGAAGTGGCACTCATCAGTGGTCGGGATTTTCCGCTTTCAATCTGCTCCAGGTATTTCCGAATGTCCAGCCGGGAGTGGATGTTCAGCTCGCCTCGCATCACCCCGTAGACCTTGTGGAACACGAATTCATCCAGAATCCGTCCACCGCAGTCCACAATAATGGCGAACTCCTGCCGAATCTGCTCCTCTGAGTGAATCACCTTGAACACCCGTTCCACCGTCTCCGACTTTCGGAGCACATAGCCCCGGTTGGTGGACAGAATCTGGTACCCCTGGGCTCTCAGAATGGATATATCCTGCACAATCACCTGACGACTGACGCCCAGTCTCTTTGCGAACTCACCACCGGACACCGGCTCGCTGCACCCTTCCAATTCCGTAATAATTGTATCTCTTCGCTGGGATGCTTTCACCTTCGCAATTCACCTCCTGTTCCTCTGCCAAAAATAACATTCATTCTTCATGCACTCCCGGCGATGCTAGATTCTCTTCATATGCTTGAGGGAAAGATCCAGAATCGGGGAAGAATGGGTCAGCGCGCCACTGGACACGAAGTCCACAGACAGGTCCCGAAGCATCTCCACCTTCTTCTCGTCCACGTTGCCGGAAATCTCGATTTCCGCTTTGCCGTCAATGATTCGAATGGCCTCTGCCATGGTGTCGTGATCCATGTTGTCCAGCATGATGATGTCCGCACCGGCCACCACGGCCTCCCGAACCATGTCTAGGTTCTCTACTTCCACTTCAATCTTGCGGACGAAAGGAGCGTACTCCTTAGCCATGCGGACCGCTTCCGTCACACCTCCTGCGGCTTCAATGTGGTTATCCTTCAGCATCACACCGTCGGACAGATTATATCGGTGGTTGCAGCCGCCTCCCACGCGTACCGCATATTTCTCGAAAATTCGGTTGTTCGGCGTAGTTTTCCGGGTATCCAGCAGGCGGATTCCCGTTCCTTCAAGCAGATCCGCAATCTGGCGAGTATGGGTGGCCACACCGCTCATGCGCTGCAGGTAGTTGAGGGCGGTTCGTTCCCCGGAAAGGAGCACCCGAATATCTCCCCGAACCACCGCCAGCTTCTGTCCCGGCTGGATTCGGTCTCCATCCTTCACATAGGTTTTCACCTGAGTCTCCGGATCCAGCAGCGTGAACACCGCTTCAAAAACCTGAAGTCCGCAGATGATTCCCTCCTGCTTTGCCATCAAATCCACTTCTCCCAAGCACTTCTCCCGCATAATGCAGTTGGTGGACACATCCTCGCTGGTAATGTCCTCCTGCAGTGCACTTCTGAGAAGGGGAATTACATTCAGTTCCATGGTCGTTCTATCGAACATCGATTCTTCCTCTTTTCTGTATTCTGTAAAAGTATTTTTCTTTCCCGCTGCTAATTCCGACAGAATTACGCGGTACGATACTCTGCTTTCGTTGGCTTCGCACCGTTCTCCGCTTCGATGGCTTCTGCCACCAGGCGGATGTTCTCGTTCTCAATGGTCTTTCGGTCCTCATATTGACTGAGATCCACACCGGATACCAGCGCATCGTCACTCTGGAATTCTGCGTAATTTTCTGTAAGATTCTGAGCAGCTCTCTTGGCAAAGACCAGACTTTCTAGCAGGGAATTGCTGGCCAGACGGTTCTTCCCGTGAACCCCATTGCAAGCGGTCTCTCCCACTGCATACAGCTGGTTCATAGATGTGCGGCTCTCGTGGTTAACCTTAATGCCTCCCATGAAGTAGTGCTGTGCCGGAACCACCGGAATGCACTCCGTGAACACATCATAGCCCGCTTCTTTGCAGTGGTCCACAATGTTCGGGAAGTGGTTGCGAAGAACATCCTCCGGAATAGTGCGAAGATCTTCCCAGACGAATTCCGTTCCATCCTTCTCCATCTGCTTGTGAATTTCCGCAGACAGAAGGTCTCTCGGCAGAAGCTCGTTGGCAAAGCGCTCCATGTTCTTATCGTAGAGCTTTGCACCTTCTCCACGAACGGACTCGGAAATCAGGAAGCTTCTCTGCTTGTCGTCCTTGGAGTAGAAGGTTGTCGGATGAATCTGCACGTAATTGATATCCTGCAATTCAATGTTGTGGCGAAGGGCCACTGCCAGCGCATCTCCCGTCAGGTGACGGAAGTTGGTGGAGTGACGATAGATTCCGCCGATACCACCGGTGGCCAGTACGGTGCAGTCCGCTTCAATGGTGGTCAGACTTCCGTCCTTCCGGCGAACTACCGCACCGTAGCAGGTGTTGTCCTTCGTAATCAGGTCTTCCATGGTGGTGTACTCCAGCAGTTCCACGTTGGAAAGCTCTTTAACCCGTGCCAGCAGGTGGCTGGTGATTTCCTTACCGGTAATGTCTTCATGGAAAAGGATTCTTTTATCGGAATGCGCTCCCTCCCTTGTAAAATCCAGCTGTCCTTCTTCATCTCGGTGGAAACGAACTCCGTATCCAATCAAATCTTTGATAACATCCTGAGAGGACCGAATCATAATGTCAACGGAGGTTCGGTCGTTCTCGTAATGACCGGCCTTCATGGTGTCCTCGAAGTAGCTGTCGTAGTCGTCGTCGTTCTTGAGCATACAGATTCCTCCCTGTGCCAGATAGGAGTCGTTGCTTTCCAGGTCGGACTTCGTGATCAATGTGATTTTCTTGTCTTTCGGAAGCTGCAGTGCGCAGTAGAGTCCGGAGCATCCGCTGCCGATGATGAGAATATCTGTTTTCATAATATAACCTTCTTCCCTGTTATCTGTTCTATATACCGTTAATACCTTACTAACACGTTACAAGTGGGAAGTATAGCACATTTTTTTACAACTGACAAGACACTTGTAAAATTAAATTCTTTCTACTGTCTTGACATGTAAATATTCACTTACTATAATGGGTAGGACATTTTGAAAGGATATGTGGTTATGAATACAAGAGAATTACAGGATAGAATTATTGAACTGAAGAAGGAAAAGGACGTATGCATCCTCGCCCACGCCTACCAGAGCCACGACATCTGGGAAGTGGCGGATTACGTGGGAGACTCTTACGGACTCAGCGTTCAGGCGTCGAAAGCCCCTCAGAAGACCGTGATTATGGCAGGGGTACGCTTTATGGCAGAGACGGTGAAGATTCTTTCTCCGGAGAAGAAGGTGCTGCTGGCCAACGATATGGCGGGATGTACCATGGCCCAGGAGATGGATCGGGACGCGGTTCTTGCCATGCAGGCGGAGAATCCAGGATACGCTACCGTGGCTTACATCAACACCACATCGGAGCTGAAAACCGCTGTTGACGTGGTGGTTACTTCCTCCTCTGCAGTTAAGATTCTGAAGAATATGCCGGAGAAGAACATTCTGTTCATTCCAGACTGCAATCTGGGAGCCTGGGTGCAGAAACAGCTTCCGGAGAAGAATTTCAAGTTCTTCCAGGGAGGATGTCCAACCCACATGGGGATTACTCGCACCGATGTTCGAATTGCACGGGAAAAGCATCCGGAGGCAAAGCTTCTGGTACACCCAGAGTGCCGGATGTCCATCACGGAGCAGGCGGATTACGTGGGAAGCACCACTGGCATTATGAAATATGCGGAGGAAAGTGACTGCAAAGAATTCATCATCGGAACGGAAAGCAGCATTGTCCAGCACCTGCAGTTCAAGTGCCCGGACAAGAAGTTCTATCTGCTGTCCGACCGCTGCGTGTGCCACAATATGAAGGTGACCACCCTTTACGACATCTACAACGCTGTTAACGGAACCGGCGGCGAGGAAATGATTCTGTCTGACCAGCTGATTCGAGATGCGAAGCGGCCGATTGACCGGATGATTGAGCTTGGATAATAATGTCGAGTTGCACATGAAATTCTATTTCAATATAAAAGTGGTGTCGCATTCACACAAAATGCGACACCACTTTTTTCTATCTACTAGTCACTAATCACTATC
>JBNMGJ010000001.1:0-30303 GCA_050872185.1 Mogibacterium sp. | reverse complement strand
TGAATCTCCAGTTCCACACCATCCATCTGGAACAGTTCCTGATACTGGCGAATCAAGGAATTCTTCGGTTCCTTCATAATCCGAACCAGTGCATCCTCCGAAAGCTCTCTCAGGGATACAATCACCGGCAGTCTTCCAATTAATTCTGGAATCAATCCGAATCTAAGAAGATCCTCCGGTTCTACTTTCAGCAGAATTTCATGCTCATCCGTCAGATCCTTCTTCTCCTCATCGGAGTTAAATCCGATGACCTTGTTGCCCAGTCTTCTCTTAATGATAGTTGGAAGTCCGGTAAAAGCACCTCCGCAAATGAACAGAACATTCTTCGTATCAAATGGGATGAACTCCTGCAGCGGATGTTTCCGACCGCCCTGAGGCGGAACATTTGCTACGGTTCCCTCGATGATTTTCAGAAGAGCCTGCTGTACACCTTCTCCGCTGACATCTCTCGTGATGGACATATTCTCCGACTTCCGAGCGATCTTGTCGATTTCATCTACATAGATGATACCCTTCTGTGCCCGTTCCAGATCTCCATCTGCTGCCTGATACAGTCTGAGAAGAATATTCTCTACGTCTTCTCCCACGTATCCTGCCTCTGTCAGCGTGGTGGCATCCACAATAGCAAATGGAACATCCAGAATTCTGGCTAAGGTCTGCGCCAGCAGAGTTTTACCACTACCAGTAGGGCCCAGCATCAGAATATTACTCTTCTGAATCTCCACACTATCTTCGTCATTGCCGGTGCTCTCTTCCAGATGACGAATTCTTTTGTAATGATTATAGACGGCCACTGCCAGATTCTTCTTGGCTTCATCCTGTTCGATTACGTAGTCGCTGAGGAAATCCGCAATTTCCTTCGGCTTCGGTAATTCTTCCATAGATGTCAGCACATCTTCACCTCGAGCGTCGTCCTCCAGACCTTCCATTAGAAGCTCCTCGCACATGTCTACGCACTCATTACAGATGGCTACGTCTTTTCCTACAATAATTCTTTTGACCTGTGAACTGGTCTTCCCGCAAAAGGAGCAGACCAGTTCATTATTTTCGGTTCTGTTACTCACAAATTCTCCTCTGTTATTATCTCAATACCCGATCAATCAGACCATATTCCACAGCTTCGTCTGCATACATGAAATTGTCGCGATCCGTATCTCGCTCGATTACAGAAAGATCCTTTCCCGTATTCTCTGCAAGAATATGATTCAGCTTCTCTTTGGTCTTCATCATCCAGTCTGCCTGAATTTTAATATCCGAAGCCTGACCTTGTGCACCACCCAGAGGCTGATGAATCATAATTTCCGCATTCGGGAGGGCGTACCGCTTTCCCTTCGTTCCGGCCGAAAGCAGAACCGCACCCATGCTTGCCGCCAGACCCACGCAAATGGTGGAAATGTCTGGCTTCACATAGTTCATCGTATCCAGAATCGCAAGTCCCGCAGTCACCATTCCACCCGGGGAATTGATATAGATATTGATATCTTTCTCCGGATCTTCTGCTTCCAAGAAAAGAAGCTGTGCTACGACAATACTTGCCAGGTGCTCATCCACCTGCTGATCGATAAAGATAATTCGATCTTTGAGCAGGCGGGAGTAGATATCATAGCTACGTTCTCCACTGCCGGTCTGTTCTACAACTACTGGAATTGTATTCATTGATTACTCTTCTTCCTTTGCCTTTGGCTCAACGAAATTTGCCTTCTCGAACATCATGTCGATTGCCTTCTTGGACTTCACATCTTCCTCGAAGTAACGAACATTGTCGCCCAGCATCTTCTTAACGTCCTCTACAGGCTGTCCGTACTGTTCTGCAAATGCAGTGAGCTCCTTCTCAATATCTTCTTCTGTTGCTTCGATGTTCTCCTGCTTAACGATTGCCTTCAGCAGAATTCTCAGCTCTACTCTCTTCTGTGCGTCCATACGAGCCTGCTCTCTCAGTGCACTTGCGTCCATACCAGTGAACTTCATGTACTGATCCAGGGACAGTCCCTGCATGGAAAGCTGCTGCTGCATTTCCTGAAGCATGTTATCGATTTCGGACTCTACCATTGCAGCCGGAACGTCTACGTCATTCACTTCAGTCAGCTTCTGAACCATGCTGTCTCTCATGATTCTATCTGCAGTCTCATCGTCCTGCTTCTGAATCTTCTCACGGATGGACTTCTTATACTCGTCCAGAGTCTCGAACTCGCTGACATCGCTAGCAAACTCGTCGTTAATCTCCGGCAGGTTTTCCTTCTTGATTTCGTTAATCTTGCACTCGAAGAGGGCTTCCTTACCAGCCAGATCTTCTGCATGGTAGTCTTCTGGGAAGGTAACGTGAACATCTACAGCCTCGCCTGCATCCTTGCCCACCAGCTGTTCCTCAAATCCTGGGATGAACTGTCCGGAACCCAGCTTCAGCTCGAAGTTCTCTGCCTTGCCGCCATCGAAGTGTTCACCATCTACAGAGCCGTCGAAGTCCAGCATAACGGTATCTCCATCTTCGGTCTTACGATCCGTTACAGTCTCCATGCTGGAGTGTGCCTTCTGAACTCTCTCCAGTTCCTTCTCCACGTCCTCATCGGATACTTCGTGCTCAATCTTTTCTACTTCCAGACCGAAGTAATCCTTTGCTTCAACTTCTGGGAAGCAGGTAACGGTTGCTGTAATCTCAACGTCCTCGCCCTTCTTCAGCTCTCCCACGTTCAGTTTTGGCTGATCTACAACCTCCAGGTCCAGCTCAGCAACTGCATTCGGATAACCCATCTGCAGCAGGTTGTTCAGTGCTTCGTCGTAGAAAATATCTTCGCCATATGTGTTTTCGATAATCTTTCTTGGAGCCTTTCCCTTACGGAATCCCTTGATTTCGAAACGATCCTTGTTGGACTTATAAGCATCCACTACTGCGTTCTCGAATTCTTCACCGGTGAAAACCATAGTGAACTTTGCGTCATTACCTTCTTTTGAAATAAAAGTAGTCTTCATTAATATTCCTCCTGAAAAACGAACTTATATATGTTTTATTTCTCCGGTTCATCCACCGGTAAAAACCCTCTTTGAAGCTTCGAAATATCCTCTGGAACCAGGGAATACTTCTCTGCCAATGACTCTGCGATATCTCTGAAATCTTCCGAATTTCCGTAATACCACTCCAATTCCATCTCCAGTACATCACGGTCTCCGTAAAGTCCGTGAATCACGCCCTCATCAAAGGAAAGCGCACTGATGGAATTTCCTGTATCTACTTTAATCTGCTTCCGAGAGAAATCCATCTCCACCTTCTTCTGAAGCGGCTTATGTCCTGCTGCCCGAAGCAGCACATCGTATGCATCACTGGATTCAAATGCATCGATATCCGGATGTTCCGCAAAGCGCTCATCCGTAATTACCAAATTAAACTCTTCCCTTGAATGAAGTCCATCTTCCACATGATTATCCCACTTGATGGTTGCGGTAATCCGATCGTTCTCGTAACGAATTCGATACGCAATTCCGGATTCTCTCAAATCCATATCTTCCGTATCGAAGTATACCGCATGCATCCGGATTTCTTCTAAAGAATCCCGGTCTACATACTCATCGAGCATCGGATCATCAATAATTTCTTGTATGATAGACGGATCATCCAGACGATATTTAAACTCTGTCTCCATATTATCTCCTACTGCCACGCTGGCGAATATTTACAATATCAAGTAATTCTACAAAAAAAAGCTGTTTTTGTCAATGCAAGCCGGCTATTCTTATGTATTCACACCGTTTTTAGTACCGAAACAGGGATTTTTTAAACTAATCCTCCATTTTTTTGAGCTTTATTCTGGAATTTTTCCCTTCCGTCAGTCTATCTGTCATTCGAATGAAATTCTCCGACAAGTCGCTAGCATAGAAGCGATCCTTCTCCGTGCGTTCTTCTGCAAACATATCTCGTTCCGCCAGAATCTGCTCCACCTCGTCGATAACCGATTCCGAGGAGCTAATTAACTGAATTTCCGGATAGACGCGATTCAAATTTTTGGCAATCAGCGGATAATGGGTGCATCCCAGAATTAGATGCTTGAATCCATTTTCTTTCACGAAATCATCCATGTAATATTGAATCGTCAAGTCCATAATTTTGTTGTCAATAATTCCCTCTTCAATCAGCGGCACGAAAGCCGGGCAGGCCAGACTGCTGGTCTTAATCTCCGGATTCATCTGATGGAGAAGTTCCGAATACACTCCGCTATTAATCGTTGCTTTGGTAGCGATAATTCCCACGTTGTCGCAGTGGTTTTCCACCACCTTGCGAACCGTTGGTTCAATCACGCCCACAATGGGGAGTTCCGGATGCTGCTTCCGAAGCTCTGGAAGCGCCAGGGATGTCACCGTATTGCAGGCAATCACAATCATCTTCACATCCTTGCTTACCAGATAATCTACAATCTGGGATGCAAATTTTCGAATGGTTTCCGGAGATTTGGAACCATAGGGTGTCCTCGCCGTATCGCCATAATATATTACCCTCTCTAGAGGGAGTCTGTTCTGAAGTGCGGACACACTGGTCAGTCCGCCTAGACCTGAATCAAAAAATCCAATCGGTCGGTTATCCATTCTTTCCTCCGATATTCCTCTGACAAAATAAAAAGCGATATTCAATAGAATATCGCTTTTCTTGGTGCGGATGGTGGGACTCGAACCCACATGATTTGTGGTCACACGGACCTGAACCGTGCGCGTCTGCCAATTCCGCCACATCCGCAGATTTAGTTTTGAATCGATTGCTTTCGCAACTGACAAAATCTATTATACACACCTTGCAGGTACTTGTAAAGCACTTTTTTGAAAAAGTTTGAAAAATTTTGTGCCGCCGCAAAAGCGGCACAAAACCTACCGTACTCTTTCCGGTTACTGCTCCATCATCAAGCGATCAAATTCCTCAACAGCAGCGCCGAACTCCTCTTCGCTTTCGATTTCTACCAAATCGAATGTGTCGTCGCCGTTGTCTTTGTATCCATAGATATATACGTCATCGGAGCCATTATCTGGTTCCAGTGCAATATATTCCTTACCATTCAGATCGAATACGCCATCAATGAAGCACTCTTCCACCGATCCGTCATCGAATTCCAGAGTGATAAAATCTTCTTCTGTTTCTTCTTCCGGAGTCAGGTCTTTGTTCTGATCTTCAGCCATGATTTCTCTCCTTACTTTAATATCAAACTATACAACTGCAATTCTCTCCCAGCTCTCATTCTCCCATCTAATGAAAAGCCGACGAAAGCAATCGCAATTCAAAATATACCATGATTATATGGAAATATCAAGCTATTGCCGAAAGAATTCCAAGACACTTTCTGCCGCCTCGGAATTCATGCCGCTCACCTCCATCAATTCTTCATACGAAGCCTTCCGAATTGCTTCAATGCTTCGAAATTTCTCCATCAATGCGCGGCGTCGCTTCGGCCCAATCTTCGGGATTTCCTCTAGCACCGAATGGGTCATCTTCTTTCCTCTCGTTCCCCGATGGAATGTAATGGCAAAGCGGTGCACCTCTTCCTGAATGTTTCCTGCATAACTGAACAAAAGAGGGTGTTCTTTCAAATCAATTTCACTTCCATCCGAGAACACCACGGCCCGTGTTCTGTGGCCATCGTCTTTGGCCAAGCCCACCACCGGAATCGTCAAATGGAAGGCGTCCATCGCGGTTTCGACTGCGTGGACCTGTCCCAGGCCACCATCGATGAACATAATATCTGGATACGTGTTGAATCCCGTATCTCCTTCTCTTGCACGTTTCAGCCGGCGATACATGACTTCCTGGAGACTTCCATAGTCGTCCCCCTCTGCAGTTCGAATCCGGAATTTACGGTAATCACCTCGGACCGGATTCCGACCCTCGTATACCACCATGGCTCCTACCGTATCCAATCCGTTCATGTTAGAAATATCGTAAGCTTCTACTCGGTATTCCCGTTCATCATCCTCTTCCAACAATCGCGGCACCGAATGGTCTAGCTCCGCGGCCCGCCGAATAAGCTTGGGAATCTCCTTTCGGAGATTGGCTTTCCGTTCCTCATCCCGTTCCGCTCTCTGGTCCAAGGACTTCGAAAGTTCCACAGAATCTGTTAGGGTCATATCCAGAAGGGCCTTTTTCTCTCCCCGCTCCGGAACATACAGCCGGGTCTTGTGGGCGGTATCCGTCTGTGCTTTTGCATTCATATCATCAATATGGTTCAAAAGATCCACAATCAGCTCTTCCTCGTCCGGATGCACCGGCACAATGATTTCCTTCGGAATTCGAGATACGGAGAGATAGTATTGCTTCAGGAATGCGGAAAGAAGTTCCTCTCGGCTGGACTCATTGGAATCATTCATATAGATGATTTCTCGTCCAATCATCCTTCCTTCCCGTACTCGGTATTGAGCCACAATTTGATTTCGGTGGGTCCGAATCGGTATCAGAATATCGATGTCGTGGTCTCGTACCATGGTGGCCCGCTGTTTCTCGCTTAAAGATTTAAGCGCCCGAATGTAATCTCGGTATTTGGCCGCTTCCTCATACTTCATCTCCTCTGAAGCCGCGTACATCTTCTCTTCCAGTCGCCGAACAACTCTCGCATCTTTTCCGCTCAGAATTCCGATAATGTCATCCACCATTTCCCGATATTCTACCGGATCCGCTTTGCCTACACAGACGCCTTTGCATTTTCCGATAAAATAATTTAGGCAGGGCCGTACGTTGTCCGGAAAATTCCGCGTACTGCATTTCTTCAGCGGGTACATCTCGTCAATCATCTTCAGAATACGCCACACTGCGGTGCTGTCCGAATAGGGACCAAAGTACCGGTTTTCATCTCGCCGTACAGACCGAGTCCGTATTACTCTTGGATATTCCTCTGAGAGCGTCACCTCGATATAGGGATAGGTCTTGTCGTCCTTCAGCAGAATATTGTACTTGGGCATATACTTCTTAATGAGATTACATTCCAGGATTAACGCTTCCATCTCCGTTTCGCAAGTGATGTAATCAAATTCGGCGATATTCCCCACCATAGCCCGAACCTTTGGACTGTGCTGAGAGGAATTCTGGAAATACTGACGCACTCGATTTCGGAGGTTCACGGCCTTCCCTACATATATTACAGAACCCAGTCGGTCTTTGTGCATGTACACACCGGGACAGGTGGGAAGTTTCTTCAATTCTTCACTGATATCAAACATCACTGTCCTCCTTCACCGGCATGCTCTAGTGATACGTCCAATTTCTTCGTTTCCGGTCTTGCTCGATTTCGTATTCTCTTAGTGCAATCTCCCGAATCTTCTCACGGCGTCGCTTCTCCGCCAGTTTTCTCCTCCGCCGTTTAATATTGTGAACCCGCACCATCAAGAGAATAATCCCCAGGAGAATCACGCCAATAAGGATTGTCATCCCATTGGATATGTAGGCATAGGATGGGAACCACCCTGTCTTCACGTCATCCTTAACGATTAAATCCACCGTGCCAGTCAGTTCATCCGCCACGTAGATTCGAAATTCTCCAGCCTTATCCCCTGCCTTTAACGGAGCGTTCAGGTGATCATCAATCACAGTCTGGGTTCGAATCAGAGAATCGCTCCCTTCCTTCGGAACATAGACATATCCTTTGCTTTTCGTATACACCGGAACCCGGGTTACATCGCCGTGGCGAACTTTGATTTTACCCACTTGCTTGTCTGCTTTGACGATTACGTGGCGAGTCACATGCTGATAACCGTAATCCAGAAGTTGCTTCTGGTCCGGATTCAATCTCTTGTCTTTCGTCCCGAAGAGAACTACCAGCAGCTTCATTCCATCTCGGTCCACCAAGGCAAAGGAGTTCTTATGGCTAGAGGCCGCACCTGTGCTTACTGTATAGGTTGTTTCCAGTCCGGAGTAACGGAAGGATTCCTTTCGCTCCAATGTAAGGCTTCCGGTTTTCGAACCCTCCACGGTGATTTGCCGATTTTCTTCATTTAAGTACTTCGAAATCGTTCGATAGCGAAGGGCTTTCTGAATTAGCGTGGCCGTATCCGGAACTGTGGTGTACTGGAGAGCATCGTACTTCCCTGACACCGTGGTGTAGTGGGTTCCCTCCAAATCCATTTCCTGGGCCTTCGCATTCATGGCATCTACGAATACGGAGACTGTGTCTGCCGAATACACCGCCAACGCCACGACGGCTTCATCCGAATTCTCGATTAGCATAGCCGCCATCAAATCCCGCACGGATACCTTCTCCCCTTTCTTGAAAAGAGAGCCTTTGGAGGCCACGTCGGCCGTTATGGTAATCCGATTTCGAAACTCTGAACTATCGTGCATTCGGTCGATGACCACCATGGCCGCCATGATTTTGGCCAGGCCACCCATGGGAAGTTTCCGGTCGCTGTGCAAGCTGTAGACCACCTCTCCAGTAGATGCGGACACCACAAGTGCGGAGTCCGCCTGAATATCCGGTTCCGACTCCGCATAAGATTCCTGTATAAAGAGGGTGGTCACCCCCATCAATGCTATCAGCATTGACAAAATGACCACCACAACTCTCGTTACAATATTGTTCGATTGAAAATTCCAAGCTTTACGCTTATTTGTTCTCATTTTCGAATTCTTTCATGTATTCAATCAGCGCATCCACACCAGCTTCCGGCATTGCATTGTAGATGCTGGCTCTCATGCCGCCGGTAGATCTGTGTCCAGCCAGATTGATCATGCCGCGTTCTCTTGCTCCTGCAATGAACTTCTTGTCCAGATCCGGATTTCCGGTTACGAAGCATACGTTCATCAGGGAACGATCTTCCTTCGCAACAGTTGGCTTAAACATCTCGCTGTTGTCCAGATAATCGTACAGCTTTCCAGCCTTTCTGACATCTCTCTCGTGCATTTCCTTCACGCCGCCGATTCTCTTCAGATACTTGAATACCTCGCCAGCCATGTAGATTGGGTAGCATGGCGGAGTGTTGTACATGGAACCCTTCTTTGCGTGAGTTGCATAGTCCAGATAGATTGGTGTGTTTGCTGGAGCGTGACCAACCAGATCCTTACGAACGATAACGATGGTTACACCAGCCGGTGCGATGTTCTTCTGTGCACCTGCATAAATCAGACCGAACTTCGTAACATCGATTTCCTCGGACAGAATGCAAGAGGACATATCTGCAACCAGCAGATGATCGCCGACATCCGGAACTTCGTTGTAATGTGTTCCGTAGATAGTGTTGTTGTAGCATACGTATACGTAGTCTACATCCTCACGAATATCTTCCTTGTTGAACTTCGGAATGTAAGAATATGTCTTATCTTCCGAGCTTGCCAGTGCACGGATATCTCCGAACTTCTGCGCTTCCTCATAAGCTTTCTTTGCCCAGTTACCGGTGATGATATAATCTGCCTTCTTGGAACCAGTCAGCAGGTTGATTGGAACCATAGAGAACTGCAGTGTACCACCGCCCTGCAGGAACAGTACATAGTAGTCATCCGGAATGTTCATCAGATCTCTCAGATTCTGCTCAGCATCCTCAATAATCTTTCCGAACTCAGCGGATCTATGGCTCATCTCCATTACGGATTCGCCAGTACCTTCATAATCGAGCATTTCAGCAGCAGCCTTCTTCAGAACTTCTTCTGGAAGTGTGGAAGGACCTGCCGAAAAGTTAATTGCACGTTTGCCCATTGGTATTTACCTCCAAAAACATAATTATAGATTTACGTATAGAAATTATAACTCTTTCATAATTGAAAGTAAAGTTTAATAATGATATACTAATCCTGGGTGAAACTGTGTTTCATCTATAGAACGCAATTTATTGCTGTTATTACAGGAGGTAACAAAATGGCAAAGTACTCAATCGGTACTCTGAACAACATTTCTAAAGTGGGTCTGGATCGTCTCACCGACCAGTACACTCTGACAGAAGACATCAACGAGGCTAATGGTATTGTAGTAAGAAGTTACAAGATGCACGACATGGAATTCTCGGACAACCTGCTGGCTATCGGCAGAGCAGGCGCTGGCGTGAACAACATTCCGCTGGACCGTTGTGCAGACGAAGGAATCGTAGTATTCAACACCCCAGGTGCCAATGCAAACGCCGTTAAAGAGCTGGTAATCGCCGGTCTGATTATGGGTTCCAGAAACATGTACGAAGGAATCAGCTGGGCCAACTCCCTGGAAGGTGACGTTGCCGGTCAGGTTGAGAAGGGCAAGAAGCAGTTCGCTGGAACTGAAATCGAAGGCAAGACTCTGGGAATCATCGGCCTGGGTGCTATCGGTGCAAAGGTTGCGAACGCTGCTCACGCACTGGGCATGAACATCGTCGGCAACTCCGTAGTGGTTCATCCGCTGCTGACCGCTCCATGTGAAATGTACGATGACGTTTCTGAGATGGTAAAAGTATGTGACTATGTATCCATCCACGTTCCGTCCCTGCCAGCAACCAAGGGTATGATTAACAAGGACCTGATTGCCAACATGAAGGACGGCGCTATCATCCTGAACTACGCAAGACCGGACCTGGTTGTCGAAGAGGATATCATTGCCGCTCTGGAATCCGGCAAGATTCGCAAGTACATGACTGACCTGGCAGATGAGAATCTGATCAACAAGCCGGGCATCGTATCCACCCCTCACCTGGGTGCATCCACCAAGGAAGCAGAGGACAACTGTGCATCCATGGCGGTAGACGAACTGATGGATTACATCGAGAACGGAAACATCCGGAACTCCGTGAACTTCCCACCAGTATCTGTAGAATCTGAGGAAGGCACTAAGAGAGTCGGCATCCTGTACAAGGGTGACGTAGACGTGAAGGCGCTGCTGGAAGGTGCTGCCGGTGCAGAGAACGTTGTTAAGCTCGAAGTCGGCAAGAGCCGCACCGAGTACGGCTACGCACTGGCCCTGGTGAAGGATTCCGTATGCGGAAAGTGCCTGGCAGGCATCAGCGCAGACGGCGTCATCAAGGTTCGCGTTCTGTAATACAGCGTACGAAAGAATTTTTCCACACCGTACAAAAGCACCCCTGCTGTAGATTTTGATTCTACAGTAGAGGTGCTTTTTTCAACTCCGAAGGCTTCCACGCCCATCCCTCATCTTTGAGGTGGTCCTCCGCTCCCGTTATCTTGGTCAAATCGATAGGTGTCGTGCGGGTAGGCGTATCGCTCGCTGCGTAGACCGTCACGCCCATTCCCAGAAGCACAATTGCCATGGTCATCAGCACAACAAGGAATCTCAGGTTCTTTCTTCGCATATCTCCTATCTCCTCCTTATCCTCCGTTTTGCCGGATACAAAGATATACTCTAACTGTTTTTACCATTGTAATCTGGCGCACTTGTTGTGTCAATTCTTTTCTTCCTCTATATCAATCAATTGTTCTCGAATGGAAGATTTTTATTCATCACACATCGCATCACTTTTCCCTCGACGCAATGAAAAAAGTCCGCCACGCTTTTAACACGGCAGACCTTGGGTATCCATGCTTGATTACTCATTTCTTATTCTTGATGTTCTAGTATCCACTCCAAGAGGCCTTGTGCATCCGTTTCTCCACTCGCCACTTTCAAAATAATATCGACAATCTCCTCTTGTGTATAATACAACTCAATCCCGTTAATTGCCAAAAATACCAACATCACATGTGCACCAATTCGCTTGTTTCCATCTAAAAATGGATGATTTTTAATCAATCCAAAACCAAGTTGGGCAGCTTTAGCTTGCAAAGACGAATACAAATACTTTCCTCCAAATGTAGCAAATGGCGAATTCAATGCAGAATTGAGAAGTCCATTGTCACGAATTCCTTCAATTCCTCCGAATTCCTCTATGAGCATATCATGTAATTGCAGCACTTGTTCAAGACTAAGTAATCTCATTTTGCTAGAACCTCATATGCTTCCTTATTTTTTTTCATAAGGCGTTTTGAAATTTCCACA
Source organism: Mogibacterium sp. (assembly GCA_050872185.1). Lineage (GTDB taxonomy): Bacteria > Bacillota > Clostridia > Peptostreptococcales > Anaerovoracaceae > Mogibacterium_A. The sequence continues at coordinate 18,400 of JBNMGJ010000001.1, read as the reverse complement.
AGATTTTCATCATCCACTTGTTTCTCTTCCTCCAGTTGATCAAACTCCATAAGGATATATCGTGGTACGTTGTTTTTCAAAATAATCGCTGTGCCATTTTCATCAACCATCCGGGCAACACGAGAAAAGTTTTGATTTGCTTCCGTAATAGATACCAAATTATCTGTATTAATCATCATAAAATCTCACCTCCTATATCTATAGGATACCACGAAATAGGATGTATTTCACCTATAATTTATCTTCTCACAGTTTTTTCAATATCCTTAATCAATTCCATTCAATCTCCATCACAGAAAAGGTTGCCTTAATCTCCTCTATTTCTATTCCATACCGCGCATCACTTTCCCTCGTGCGCTTGCGCCGCCCACTTCATGCCGCGCCCAATGATTTCTTTAAATGTATCTTCCGGGATAAGGGCAATTCCGGATTCATCGCTTACCACGATTAGCCGCGTCCCCGGGATGAGTTCAAAGCAGTCGCGGGCGCCCTTCGGAATTACAATTTGGCCCCGGTCGTTCACTGTGACTGCACCCCAGATATTTTTACCCATCGGGCCCGGTGGAAGCTCGCCAATCCCATCTACTGATTTCGTCGCAAGCAGGCTATCCACTGTGGTCCCATATAATCTGGCCAGCAGACTACATTTCTCGACATCGGGAATCGTGGCGCCGGATTCCCATTTCGCGTAGGCCTGCCGGGAAATGCCGATTTTGCCGGCGATTTCTTCCTGGGAATACCCGTGCATATTTCGAAGCATCGCTAAGTTATCTTTCAACATGACTGCCTCCTTGTCTATAAATCAATTCGCTCCAGCCGGAAGCAAGATTTTCGGAATGACCCGTAGGTCAGCGCTCCGTAGATGACGATTCCAAGAAGAATCATCCCCATCTGCAGCCCAAATTCATCCGTTCCGAAGGCGTTCAGCCCCGACAATCCCGAGAAATGATGCATCGCCTCCGCTACGCTGATGACCAGGAAATTCACAATAATATAGATGATGAACGGCTTTCCGATCTGGTAGACGGTTCTGAAGAATCCGCCGACAAAAATTGCGTTAAACAGTCCGAATAGGACCCACGCCATTCCCAGCGCGAACCCGTTCGCATTCATCAACGCATTGCTTCTGTACACCGGTGAATCCGCGAACACGGTCATCCGGAGAATCACCGAGATGGCCATCAGAAGGATGCTGCACATCTCGATAAAGCACACAAATACGTACTTCCCCTTGACCACGTCGCGCTTCGAAATGGGAAGAAGAGCTGAGAACAGGATGTCGTTCGTCTCCCTCGTATTCTGGAAACTCTGATAGATTCCAAGGGTGGTAAAAAAAGCTCCGCAGAGCACCGGATATCCGGGAAGCAGAAACATCCATCCGAATAAGATGAATACATACGAAAGCTTGGACGCGGATAGTTTCATTTCTTTTAACATTATTTTACCCATTCAGCGCCTCCCTTTCCATCCGTAAAAATAAATTCTCCAGACTTTCCCCCTTTTCCGAGAACTGCTGCAAAAACTCGCTTTTCGGCAGCTGGGATACGATTTCCCCTCTGGAAATGTAGACGATACTATCCGCACATTTCTCAATATCCGAGATGATATGTGTTGAAAAGAAGATGGCCACGCCTTCTTTCTTGAGCCGAACGAATAGCTCCAACAGTTCATCTCTCGAAAAGGGATCCAGGCCACTTGTGGGTTCATCCAGAATCAGGACTTGGGCACCATGCGACAGTGCGAAAAGCAAGTTGCATTTCACCTTCATCCCCTCTGACAATTCTCGGGCCGTCTTGTTTTCATCCAATCCGAACATCTGAAGGTATCGCTCGTAGGCCTCTTCATCCCATGTGTCGTAGAAGGATTTCACCACTTCTGCAATATCCTTGATTTTTCTTCTCGGATACCAGGTGATGGATCCGGTGGAGTATCCGATAATCCGCTTGATTTCTGCCTCGTGTCCCTCCAAGGACATTCCGAAATATCGAATATCCCCGCTATCCGGATGAACCAGATTCAACATGGATTTGATAGTGGTCGTCTTGCCCGCTCCGTTTCTGCCGATGAATCCGGTGATTTCGCCCCCTTGGATCGCGAAGGATACGTCCTTGAGATGAAAGGCTGGGTACTTTTTATTCAAATTTCGAACTTCCACAACACTCATATCGCCACCTCACAATGCAACCGATTTGCTTATTTCACCTACATTATATTTTGAGTGTTTCCCCTCATCAACCAACCGAAAGCAACGTAAATATCAGATTTTTGTTAATTTTGGTTGCGTCAAGTGTGACGAAGCGCTATATAAGAAATGAAGCGCCACACAATGTTGTGCAGCACTTCATCGTTTGTCTACTCATTATACGTCTTCTCAAGCTCTTTCATCGCGTCGATCGCTCCGCCCAGGAATACGTTGTAGAATGCGTCATCATCTTGAATCTCATCCACAACCCAGGTGTCGTCTTTCTTCGTCAGCGAAATCTTCGCCTTTCCTTTATAATCCTTCTTCATATCGTTGATGCTCTTCTTGTACAGAGTTCTCGCTATTTTCTCCATCTTTTTTTCTGCATCATCATCGAAGATTAACGCCACTGCCTGGGTGTAGTAATCCGTCATGAAAGATGTCAGAGCATCTCCAAAATTGTACGTTGTGAAGGCTACTTCTACGGTCGCTTTGTCTCCATCAATTTTTTCTTCGCCAATCTCATAATCGAAATCCATCAGCTTCGGAATCAGAGTTTCCTGGGTAATTTTCGCCAATTCCTTGTCATCTCCTTCAAAATCGGACAGATCTTTGTCGAAATTAAAGCTTTCTCCGGCATACACGGACTTGACTGCATCAGAGTCACTATTTTTTACCGCATCCAAGAATGTTCCCACGGTCTCCGAAGGTGTTGGGTTTCCGCAAGCGGCAAGTCCCACCGTCATGATAACAGTCATGATTGCAATAATAATCTTTTTCATAAGTTTCCCCCTTTTGAACACATAAATTGCAATTTCAATCATCTAAATAATTTATATCTAGTTGAATCGATTGTACCATGTACATCGTTTCCTGTCTATTTATATTTTCCAGTCAAAATACCAATGTCCGATTTTTTAACCTTTGCATTGTTAAATCTTTCCACCTTACGATTCTTTACTAATTTCCTCCATATATCCTGCAGTGATTATTCCTGCTGGGAGAGCAATAATCGATATTCCCACAAACGACGATAGCATCGCAAATATTTTTCCTAGTGCTGTCACTACGCATATATCACCATATCCAATTGTTGTAAGTGACATTGTCGCCCAGTAAACCGCATCCAGGAACGTTTCGAAGGTATCTGGTTCCGCCTGAAAAACAAATATTGCAGATACGAAAATATATCCAACTGCAAAAAAGAAACCGCAATTAACGCATCCTTTTGTCTTCTGAGAACCCCGACAACGATTTCAACATTCTTAGAATATCTAAATGATTTTGCAATTTTTATCACTTTAAGCGCTTTGATCAGTCTTACTACTCGAACCGCCTTAAGCCCCTTATACACCAATGTTAAGGACGGAAGTATCGATAATAAATCTAATACCGCCATCAACGAGAAAGGATATTTAATAAATGGAATCACGCCACCTTGTTTAAAAATGTAATCAGCTGTTATCCATCTCAAAAAATAGTCTATGATAAAAATGCTTACGGTTATTTTGTCAAGGTATATTAAGAGCATCGTTTGTTCCTTTGTCATTAGCGGAACTAAGCTCAAGCATATTACCACAATCATGCATATATCATAGACTTTTCCATAGAGCGTTTCCTCCGCTCTAGGCTTGATTAATCCGTATAATTTTTCCCGCATCCCATCACCATCGTTCGTTTTGTTCTATCGCCTTTCTTTCACGAAAATAAGAAATGTTTGTGTTTAAGTCTCAACTTTCACCGCCTGTCGACAGTCTAATCTCTAAATCCCCATCACCGAATAAGCACCCTTCACTTTCGCAACCGGCTCACCGTTTGCATAGTACACGCCGTATTTCACCCTATCAAAAACAATCGGTAGCTCAATATTCTGGACATCGAAGCAATCCACCTTCTCCATTCGAACTTGCAGCTCCCTGCGATGCCCGCAGTAGTGTAATCCCGGAAGTATCACATACATTTCCTCCATCAGGCCCTCTTCTATAGTGATTAATTTAAACGTCAACACATAATCGTCTTCATCAAGTTTCTGAATCCGCATCGTCATCTGGCGCCATTCGTTAATCGCCACATTCAGTATGAACTCCAGCTCCTCCTGACACAGCGCACTGCTCTTAACCGGCATTCCGGATTTCGGAATGGTTTCCACCAAGGCCTCATCGATTCGTTTCGCCACACTGCGGTCCCCGTATTGATCTATCGTCTCTATTCTTTTCCGGATTCCGTATTGTGCCTGCAAGTACATGTCCACCGCCGCATCATAGGATCCCTGACTTCTCCAAATATTTCCCAGCCGATATGCAATGTCTGGGAATCGGTTGTCAAAACATCCGTCCACCAGGAGCTTGATGTGCTTCGGATAGATTCTCCACAAAAGGTCTTCCGCAATCTTCTCACTCTTCGGCACGCCATATCCATGAAAGAACATATCCGACATCTTATACACAGACTCGTAATATCCGGCGGCTGCACCGATGGAAAAATATTTGAACGCCTTCTCGTAATCCGGAACGCCGTCGCTCACTCTACCGTAATAGTACATATAGCCCAGCGTATTCGCGCACTGACCGCTCGGCTCAGCCTCTAGCCAGCGAAGCAGGTATTCCATGGATTTCTCCCAATTCTGCGAATACGGATACATCCCATTTCCATAATACGCATAAGACATCCACTCCAGAGCGTCTGCATCTCCGGCATCACACAGCTCTTCCACAATTCTTTTAAAGAGTCCCACATACAAATCATCCGCATCCCGCAATGCGTCTTCCTCACACCACCGCTGAAAGAAGGCCTTCTTCTGCCATACGGTATACTCTCGTTTCTGGGGCAATTTCGCCCGGTTCTCAAGAAATTTTTGAATCTCGTTTTCTACATTCTCCAGAAGATCTTCATCCAATTCCATATATTTGCCGGTAAAAAAATCATTTCCGAACAACCTGTCCGCTACCGTACAAATCACACTGGAGTGATTCGGAATCCCATCCCAATCACCGTGGTTGAGCCATTCCGGGAAACCAATGGTATTATCCTCTAGCAGAACTAGCATCTCCAGATACCATTCATCCTTGAATGTTTTCAAATCGATGCCCCAGGTTTTCCGATTCTGAAGAGCCGTCTGAATATCTTCCAATGTTATTTCGTATCCACCCAGAACAAAAATATCCTCATCTTCGTCGGCCGCTACCATTAAATCGGACATGTTGCACTCGTACCGCACTGCAGCCTTCAACTCTGCTCTTGTAAGATCCATGATTAATCTCCTTTTCCTCCCATTAATCAAACAGTCTCGTAACATCCTGATAACGATTAAGCACCCGGTAGATTTCGACATATTCATGATTGTATTTATAGATAATCAAATAGTTCTCCCATATTGCATACTTATAATCCGTTCGAAAACTAACTCTCTTGGATAGATCTGCACCCATTTCCGGAAACAACTGCAGGTTTTCAAATTTCCCGTAAAGCTCTGTCACTACTCTATCAGCGCTCTGCTCATTGTCTTCAGCAATATACTCATGAATGCTTTTTAAATCTTTTACAACAACTGGATTAATTCGTAATTTCATCATATCTACTCACTCACAAGTGCTTTCACTTCATCCAAACTGAGCCAGCCTTGCCCATCCTTTACAGACTCCTCCGCTTCCTGAAGTTGTAACAGGATCTTCTTTTCTGCACGTTCACGTTCATAATCCTCAATATCCATAACAACGAAACGGCCTCGTCCATTTTTTGTTAAATATACAGGTTCGCCTCTATGACATTTTTTCAAAACTTCATTGTAATTTCTTAAATCCGATACCGGTAAAATACTTGCCATGACCTTCATCTCCTTTCTTCGCCTCCACACCTAAGATACTTTCATTATACAAAAAACGCTGTGTAATTCAACGTAAAATTACACAGCGCATATAATGCGATTATTCAAGTAACACAATTCTCCTATCCCATCCGCACAACCACATTTCCCGCATGGTCCACATCGCTTGCCATCCGAATCGCATCCTCCAGTTCCGCCAATGGGAATTCGTTGGTGATAATCGATTCCAGATTCCAGCGTCCGGAAGTCATTATTGCCTGAACATCCGCTACATCCTCTGGCATATACCCGCCGGATCCGATGATGCTCTGCTGGGCATAGGTCATGTGGAGAAGATCAATGGAGCGTGGCTTATTATTCACGGCAACGGATACAAACCGACTTTCAATCTTTCCCTGATGTAAGAAATCCTCCAGAATGCTTTCCGCTCCCGCTGCATCCAGCCAACAGTCAATATCTGCTGTCGCGCCACTCAAAGTATGTGCGGTACCGAAATAGGCCTGGGCGGCTTCCTCGAAATTCTCATGGGAAGGATTACATACCGCAAAGCCGAGATTTTTCGCCAATGCCAGACGGTAATCCGAATAATCACACAGCATCACCTTGTCCATCCCGAAATATCGGAACGCCACCGCTGCGGCAATTCCAATGGTTCCGCTTCCGAAAACCACCGCATTTTGAGCGGATACATATTGACGATTGCCTGAAGGAATCATACCACGGCGCGCGGCCCGGCAGCCTACGGTGAATGGTTCAATCAAACAAGCCAGACGATCCGAAATGCGTTCATCCACCGGATACAGGGAATGATATTTCCGTGCCTCTGGAATCAGCATGTACTGGGAGAATCCACCGATGGTTCCTGCGCGCCGAGTATCGTTCTTCGCGTACAGAGGGTACGGATAGACCCGGTCGCCCACGGCAAAATCCGTGATGTTTTTGCCCACCTGAACCACTCGAGAGATGGTTTCGTGACCGAATTCACCACCCACATCCACCTTGTGCCCGGTATTCGGGCCATGGGTGAACACTGCCACATCAGTGCCGCAAATGCTGGAGTAGATGTTCTGCACCAGCACATCGTTGTCTCCCACCTTTGGCATCGGCATCTCCTGAATTTCTATATTTTCTTTTCCCAGATAAATTCCGGCTTTCATATTTCCTCCTAATGATGCATTACACATTGTTGTATCACCGCAATAACATGGTCCACATCGTCACTGCAATCTCCCTGCATCCACGCTTCGATAATTGCCATTATTCCATGCACGTAGAATGTCATCATATACATCCGATCCGCCTCCGGAACCCGATACCGTTCCAGAATCGGCGTGAACACGTGCTGAAACATTTTCGTATAACTGTTCTTCATATCAAGAACTCGCGACTGCTGGATTGCGGTACGAAACAATCGTCGATGTTCTTGAACGTAAGCGAGATACGGCTTCAGATATTCCGGCGTAACCAGATACAATTCCTCCTCCGAACACGTATGGATTTTGTCCACGAAGGCGTCGGCATTCCCTCCCATATACTCCAAAAATTGCCGATTTAAGTACTCCACACTTTCCAGTAGCAGGTCGTTCAATGTTTCGTAATGCAGGTAGAATGTGGAGCGGTTCACTTCGGCCTTGGCGCAAATTTCTTTTACCGTGATATAAGGAAAGTCCCTCTCCCCCAGAAGTTCCAGGAATGCCTTGTCCATCTTAACCGCAGTATTGAAATACCGACTTTCATTTCTGTTCATTTAGCGCTCCTTCCCCCCTTCTATCACGGCTCAATCTAGTTCTCGCTAATTTCCTTCGCGAGTTCCATAATCTCGAAGGCGTACTTCTGCTTTCCCTTTTCCAATTTCTTCTGGTAAAAAGGATAGTTCGCCCCCATCCCAATTAATCCGACAATGCCAATAACAATCCCCAGTACAAGCATTCCCGTGGCGCTGTTTCCGATTACCCCCATAGATAGGCACATGCCGATGCCCGCAATCAGTGCGGAAATCACTCCGAAGGTGAAGGTGAAAATTTGAGCGGGCCGCTTGGCTTTCGCGTCTAATTTGCGAAGTGCTACTACTTTGGAAGTGTCCTTCGGTGCATACTCGTTTGCAAGTTGCTCTGCATAAATTCTGTCTGTGTTCATTATAATATATCCTCCTGTATTTGATAATAATATCTTACAGGAGGATATACAGTTACTGAACAACATAGTTCATAAATTGTGTTGGTTAAGGGGATATCAGAAATCCACTTCTGTACCATAATATGTGCATGTCAGAAGCTTTTCCATATTCGCCGGATCAATGGCTCTTGGATTGGAACCCGTGCAAGCATCGCCTACTGCAAGTTCTGCAATTTTCGAAACTTTTTCCTTAAATTCCTCTTCCTGAATTCCAAAGTCTTTTAATGTTTTCGGAATATTCAGTCTTACATTAAATTCATCAATCTTCTCGCACAAGCTATTGATCAATGCCTTCTGACAGGTTCCTTCCAGTCCCATTCTTCTTGCAATTTCCGCATAACGTTCTGCTGCGACAGGATCTTTTGCATTATACTTAATTGCGTATGGAAGATAAATCGCATTTGCACATCCATGCGGAATATGGCCTGTAGAAAATGCGGCTCCTGTCTTATGCGCCATTGAATGAACAATACCCAGCAATGCATTGGAAAATGCCATTCCTGCCAGACACTGTGCATAGTGCATCTGTTCACGGGCTTCCATATTCTTGTTATACGATGCCGGAAGATATGCCAGAACCATTTCGATTGCCTGCAATGCAAGTGGGTCTGTATAAGGACAATGCAATGTAGAAACATAAGCTTCAATCGCATGTGTCAATGCATCCATTCCAGTGTATGCTACCTGCTTAACCGGCAGACCTTCTACCAAATCCGGATCTACAATCGCCACATCTGGTGTAATATTAAAATCTGCCAACGGATACTTAATTCCCGTGTTATAATCAGTAATTACAGAGAAAGCCGTAACCTCTGTCGCGGTGCCTGATGTGGATGGAATTGCTGCAAATCTGGCTTTCTGTCTTAATTCAGGGAATCCAAACGGTGTGATGAGATCTTCAAACTTTGTATCCGGATATTCATAGAATGTCCACATCGCCTTCGCTGCATCAATCGGAGATCCACCACCCATCGCTACAATCCAGTCCGGCTGAAATTCCTGCATGACCTGTGCACCCTTCATGACCGTTTCCACAGATGGATCCGGTTCAACACCTTCAATCAGTTGAACTTCCATTCCGCCCTCTTTCAAATAGGTGACTGCTTTGTCCAGAAATCCCTGACGCTTCATAGAGCCCCCGCCAACAACAAGGACGGCTTTCTTTCCTTTTAAATTTTTCAGTTCTTCTAAACATCCTTTTCCATGATAAATGTCTCTTGGTAATGTAAATCTTGCCATTGTTGTCATCTCCTTTGAAATTATGATAACTTACATGCTACTGCAGAAGCACTCATCTCTTATTTCGCATTGTATCATTGTTAATTTTTTAATGCAATAGCAATCCTGTTTTTTTGTAAAAACAGGGCGATTTGTTGATTTTTATATATTTTCTTATATATTTACCATGTTTTTTATTATATATATGATATTTACTTGCTTCTTCGACTCCTGTATCGTTTATTTTTTAACGTATTGAACGTGGGTATTTTCAGCCTTATAGCGTCCTATAATACCGATAAAATATGGGAGCCGTTGCACATACTGCAAGCGATTTTGCTTAGAAAGGCAATAGATGATTTCCAATTTAATCTGGCAGAACGAACATTGATAATTGCTTTTCCTGTTCCTCTAACGGTAGCTTTCCAAAATTATAATAACTCCGTTCTTTATCAAGTTCTCGAATCTTTGCCATTTCATCATCGGTCAGCACAAAATCAAAAACATCAATATTCGCTTTCATATGTTCTGGATTCAGTGATTTTGGAAACACCACATTTCCTTCCTGAATATGCCAACGAAGTATAATCTGAGCAGGAGATTTATGATATTTTTCTGCAAGTTCTATAAATACAAGTTCATTTAATAATGCTTTATCCCCATGTCCGAGTGGATACCATGCTTCTAACGCACAACCAAATTGTGCCATATTCTTTTTTAGAATTTTCTGCTGATAATACGGATGGTACTCCAACTGGAATACGGCAGGTTTTATCTCTGAATTTGCTACCACTTCTTCCATTCGATCTCCATAGAAATTGGAAAGACCGATGGTTCTGACCTTACCTGCGTGGACTGCTTCTTCCATAGCCTGCCATGCAGCCATGTAATCTCCAAACTGCTGATGTATCAGGAGCAGATCTATATAATCCGCATCCAGTCGTTTTAACATTCTGTCTATTGCATCCGCCGCAGCTTTCTTTCCTCCTGGTGTATAATCGCTGATCCAGAGTTTGCTTGTAAGCCATATTTCATTTCGTGGAATGCCGCTCTCCCTGATTGCCTGACCAACTCCAGTTTCATTCTGGTAAGCATGAGCCGTATCTATATGCCTGTACCCTGCTGTCAGTGCGGTAAGGCAAGCGTCTTTTGCTCTATCATTTTCATCAATCATATATGTTCCAAAACCAATCTGTGGAATTTCAATTCCACCATGTAATGTAACAGTTGTCTGTTTCATCTTATTTTATTCCTCCATATTTTTCATCAAAAGTGCGCGTATATATCTACGGAAATCTTCTCCACTAAGCTCATCTTTCTTCTGTAAAATCCGCTTACAGATTGCTCCTGTCGGATACCGCATTCTGTCTTTCTCTCCATCTGTTACTGCCATATATACGTCCTGTGCCACTTCTTCCGGTAATTCCATTGAGTCTATATTCGGCATTAAAAATTCAACCTGATTTTGAACAAGTGCCTCATAACCATCCATAGATGAACTTTCCATCTTGAAATTTGTTTTCACTACACCTGGAACGATTGTTTTTACCTGAATCCCAAACGGAGCCAGTTCATGATACAGCATTTCGCAGATTCCTGTTACCGCCCATTTAGCCGCTGCATAAATTCCATCCAGTACAAGACCCATCTCTCCTGCAAGAGAAGTCGTTGTTAAAATCAACCCAGATTTCTTTCGTTTAAAATATGGTATGAATTTCTGCGTAACCCGAATCATGCCAAAGAGATTTGTGTTTAAAGAACGCTGCATATCCTCCTCTGTCATATCCTCAAATTTTGATTTCGTTCCATATCCTGCATTGTTAAACAGAACATCGACATCATATTTTTCTAAGACTTCACTTACGATTGCCTGAATCTGTTCCGGCTTTGTCACATCAAGTGGATAGAGCTTTACATTATCATAAGCAGTCAACTCTGCTTCCTTTTCCGGTGTACGCATTGTTGCAATAACTATCCAGCCTTTTTCTGCAAACAGCTTTGCGGTTGCTTTTCCGATTCCCGAAGATGATCCAACGATAAAAATTGTATTCATGATATCCTCCTTTTAGTCCTATTTTCGGACTATGTATTTATTTTTTATCTCCATCAGTCCGCTAATTGCAAGACTTGATGGAGATTCTTTATCTGTTATGAAATAATTGATTTTGAAATAATTCAGCATATTCATGAAAACTGTCCAGCAAGTTCTTGCGCTTTTCTGCCGTCATGTTTTCCATCGCTTGATATTCTGCTTGATACAAGCGTTCTGATATCGTATCAGAGTATTGTTTTCCGCTCTTTGTCAGATGGATTGATTTTGCCCGGCGATCTTCCGGCAGTTCACGCAGCTCAACATATTCTTCCTTATACAAGCTTGTGATGATGGAATTGACTGTTTGCTTTGGCAAGAAAGACTGTTCGCATATGATCTTTTGTGTACAGTTATCGTTCTCGGCAATATACTTCAATACCTGAAGTGTGGTATAGTTTATTCCAACCGAACGAGCATAATCGCTGTAAAGCATCATAATTTTCTGCCAATCCTTGCTAAATTGTTCTACATTGCTCTTTATCTCTGTATCATGCAACTTACTCACCTCCATATTAGTCCGATTTCAAGACTAATATACAACATGACGCTTTTTATGTCAAGGCAGCATCTTCAAGCACAAAAAAAGAGTCTTGTTCCTACTATGTAGTTCCAAAACTCTTTCATAGACACTAATTGATTACTCCATCTCAATGGTCCCCGGCGGTTTGCTGGTGAGGTCGTAGAATACCCGGTTCACGTGATCTACTTCGTTGACGATTCTGGTCATCACCTTCTGGAGAACGTTCCACGGAATCTCCACAGCCGTTGCAGTCATGAAGTCCGAGGTCTGCACGGCACGGAGAGCAACTGCATAATCGTAGGTACGGAAGTCGCCCATGACACCTACGGAACGCATGTTGGTCAGGGCGGCATAGTACTGACTGATACTTCCAGCCAAGCCTGCTTTTGCGATTTCCTCTCTGTAGATGGCGTCTGCATCCTGGACAATCTTCACCTTCTCCGCATTCACCTCTCCGATGATACGGATTCCAAGGCCTGGGCCTGGGAACGGCTGCCGGTCTACGATGTAATCCGGAAGGCCAATTTCTCTTCCCAGTGTACGCACTTCATCCTTGAAGAGGCTCCGGAGAGGTTCCACGATTTCCTTGAAATCCACGTAATCCGGAAGACCACCAACGTTGTGGTGAGACTTAATCACAGCGGATTTACCCAGACCGGACTCGATGACATCCGGATAGATGGTTCCCTGTGCCAGGAAATCCACCTTTCCAATCTTCTTCGCTTCTTCTTCGAATACTCGGATGAACTCCTCACCGATGATTTTTCTCTTCTTTTCCGGCTCGGTAACCCCGGCCAGCTTGTCATAGTAGCGCTGCTTTGCATCGACGCAGATGAAATTCAGGTCGAACGGACCTTCTGGACCGAATACCTGAGCCACTTCCTCGGCCTCGTTCTTCCGAAGCAGACCGTGATCCACGAATACGCAGGTGAGCTGCTTGCCGATGGCTTTGGACAGAAGTCCAGCTACTACGCTGGAATCCACGCCGCCGGACAGTGCCAGCAACACTTTGCCATCGCCGATTTTCTCCCGCAGTGCCTGAATCTGGTTCTCCGCAAAGGAATCCATCTTCCACTCCTGCTCGCAGCCGCACACATCCAGCACGAAATCCCGAATGAATTCCGCACCGTGGGCGGTGTGGTTCACCTCTGGGTGGAACTGCACCGCATAGAACCCTCTCTTCCGATCTTCCATTCCCGCTACCGGACAGTGATCCGTATGCGCCGTTACCACAAAGCCTTCCGGCGGCTGGCTGATATAATCCGTGTGGCTCATCCAGCAGACATTCACATCGTCTGCGGACTTGAGGATGCCGCCCTTGTCATCGATGACCACTTCGGCATGACCGTATTCGCTGGTCGGTGCCGATTCAATTTTACCCCCTAAGCGGTATGCCATGAGCTGTGCGCCGTAGCAGATTCCCATGATTGGAATTCCCAGCTGGAATACGCCGTCGTCAATGCTCGGCGCGCCTTCCCCATATGCACTCTGAGGTCCTCCGGTAAAAATAATTCCCTTTGGATCGAACTCTTTGATCTTGTCCAGAGTGATTCCGTCGAAATTGTGGACTTCCGAGTACACATTGCACTCCCGAACGCGGCGGGCGATCAGCTGATTGTACTGACCACCGAAGTCCAGAATCAGAATTTTGTTCTGTGCCATTTCCTACCTCTTCTTCAATATTCTATATCATATTCGAGCTATCAAAAAAGTGCGCCAGCGTCATACCGCTGACGCACTTTCATTATACATTTAGCGTCTTACACTTGCAACGCTGCTATCCTTAAGAACAACGTCGTGTGCGCCACCTTCCACGATACTGGTTGCCGATACCAGTGTCAGCTTGGACTCCTTCTGGAGCTGCTTGATGCTGAGAACAACGCAGTTGCACATGGTGGATTTCACCCTGTCCAGCGACAGTTTCACATTGTCGTGAAGTGGTCCAGCATATGGAACGTAGGAATCTACACCTTCCTCGAACTTAAGCTTCGCATCGCCGCCCAGATCGTATCTCTGCCAGTTACGCGCTCTTGCGGAACCTTCGCCCCAGTACTCCTTCATGTAGTTTCCGTTCACCATCACACGTGCGGATGGGGACTCATCGAAACGTGCGAAGTATCTTCCCAGCATGATGAAGTCTGCACCCATTGCCAGTGCCAGGGTCATGTGGTAGTCGTGAACGATACCACCATCGGAGCAAATCGGTACATAGATACCGGTCTTCTCATAGTATTCGTCTCTTGCTTTTGCCACTTCCAGAACGGCAGAAGCCTGGCCACGGCCAATACCCTTCTGTTCTCTGGTAATGCAGATGGAACCACCGCCAATACCAATCTTGACGAAATCTGCACCGTGCTCTACCAGGAAGTCAAATCCTTCCTTATCTACAACGTTTCCAGCACCTACCTTAACGGAATCTCCATATGTGTCACGAATCCATTTGAGTGTGATGGCCTGCCACTCGGAATAACCCTCCGAAGAATCGATAGTGAGAACATCTACGCCAGCATCTACCAGCGCCGGAACACGTTCCTTGAAGTCTCGGGTGTTGATTCCTGCGCCCACAATGTAGCTCTTGTTGGCATCCAGAAGCTCATTCGGGTTGGACTTGTGGGAATCGTAATCCTTACGGAATACCAGACTCTTGAGATGCATCTCATCATCCACGATTGGCAGCTGGTTCACCTTGTTGTCCCAGATAATATCATTGGCCTCGGACAGGGTGATGCCTTCCTTTCCGTAGATAACCTTGTCGATTGGGGTCATGAACTCAGAAATCTTCGTATCTGCATCCAGACGGCTGACACGGTAGTCCTTGCTGGTTACAATACCCATCAGTTTGCCGTTAGCCGAACCGTCTTCGGTAATAGCGATGGTGGAATGGCCTGTCTTCTCCTTCAGATAGAGAACGTCCTTGAGTGTCTGATCCGGCTTCAGATTGCAGTCACTGGTTACAAAACCGGCCTTGTAGCTCTTTACCTTACGTACCATGTTGGCCTGACTTTCGATAGACTGAGATCCGTAGATGAAGGAAATTCCACCTTCCTTCGCCAGTGCAACTGCCATGTGATCATCCGATACCGCCTGCATAACTGCCGATACCAGCGGAATGTTCATGGTGATTGCCGGCTCCTCTCCCTTCTTGAACTTGGTAATTGGAGTCTTAAGGGATACGTTTTCCGGTCTGGCTTCTGCGCTGGAGTAGCCTGGGATCAGAAGATATTCACTAAATGTTCTCGATGGTTCCTGAAGAACGATTGCCATTTTACACCTCTTTCTTTCTTACTAAGTGACACAGGATTATTTTGTAAATTGTATTATAATATAGCACAAAACCGTTGAATTTTAAAGGTTTTTTTGCGCCTGAATCAGAATTGTGAAATCTCACAACCTATTTCTAATTCCTTATTCTTATTTCACAAGCAGCGTCTCCACTGCGGCCTTAAGGGTGTCCTCTTCTCCCACATTTCCTGGGAAAATTACATAGGGTGTTCCCGGGAACCGGCTCTCCGCACCGGTCTTCCACACCGGGATCCCTGGCTGAATCTGTCCCAGCACGCGGGCTTTTTTCACCGCCAAAGCCTTGGTCCCTACATCACTGGAGGTAATGCCCCCCTTGGCGATGACGAAGGCCGGTCTTACCGACAACCTTCCCACCAGGGATTGCACGGCATCGGAAATCCGAACCGACAGCCGCAGCTCGTCCTCCTTGTCCCCTGTATCCGCCGTAATCAAACTCCGGGTGGTGTAGCAGCACACGGTTCGGCCTGCACGAATGTATTTTTCTTCCTCTTGGAGACAGCGCTCCACTTCCTTTTCGAAAGCGACCGCCTCCCCTACCTTGTTCGCGTCCAGTTCGATAAAAGCAATTTCGTCCAGCTCCCGAAGCCGGCGAAGCTGACGGGTGGTCTTGTCCGTGTGAGATCCCACCACGATAATTCCACCGTTTGGATTCTCTCCTTCCACCATATCTTCTCGCTTCAGCAGTGGCTGTGGGGAAATTCCTCCCATCACCTGAACCAGTGAAGCCGCCGTGCGGAACAGGAATCTCTTTCCCGCGTTCATGGCTCGGTACAGTGCCACGCAGAATACCTTCAAATCCGGATAGTCTACCGCGTTCACCACCACTTTGCCGAAATCCTTCACTGCCATGAGCTGCGCCTGAATGGACTCAATATTCATGGCGTGAATATCCTCCAAGGAAATACAGGTCACATCCTCCGCCTTGTACTTTCCTTCCGTCTTCTCCTCCACATACTCCGGCATGGTGGCACTGCAATATCCGAATGTGGGATCCTGGGCGAACTCCGTCTCATTGGCCGGAACCAGTTCCTCTCCGTATTTCACATAATGAACGTTGTCCACCGTGAATCGTCCTCCTTCTTTGAAGAATGGACAGAGAATTTCTCCATCCAGCCGAACCCCTTGATTCTTCTCGTATTCTTCTCGAAGCACCTGGGTCTCCAGGGGAAAATGTCCTCTCAGGGTACTGTCGCTTCGGCTGACAAAGAGGTAGGAGATACCCATCTCCCGGGCCATCCGCTCGGTCACTGTGGCAATCTCCCGATGTGCTTTTACCGTCTCTTCCTGTGTGAACCCTCTGGAATTGGTCAGAATATAGAACAGCTTCTCTGGGCTCTGGAAGGCGTCCCGAAGGTCCTCCTCCCGCCAGTGCGTGTACACCGCCACATCATGCACCGTCTGGACGCCGGTGGGATCGTCATCCAGCACCACCAGCCGGCTCTTATTCGCTTGAATTTCTTTCTGAAGAAGTGCATCTATCTTTTCTTCGTCGATAGGTGGGTAGCTTTCCAGAATATCAATTGATTTCTTCATCTCTATGTCTTCCCTTCTACATAATCTGCTTTGTCATGGTACTATCTTACCAGACATGATTTCCTTCTACAATATCCGTTGCGACAGTTCTCGCAAGTCGCTATACTGTATTCAAAGGAAAGGAGACCCACCATGAAAATTCTCATTGCACCGGATTCGTTCAAAGGTTCCATGTCGGCAGAAACCGTCTGCCGCATTACGAAAAAAGCCGCCCAGGACATCTTCCCGGCGGCAGATATACAGATGCTTCCCTTAGCGGACGGGGGCGAAGGCACCTGCGATGCGCTGATGGAGGTGCTTCACGCAGAAGCCATTACTTGCAAGGTTCGAGGACCATTGGGGGATTCTGTCGCAGCCCGGTATGGTCTGCTGGAAACCGGCCCGGTAAAAATAGCCATTATGGATATGGCCAGCGCCTCCGGCCTGACCCTGGTTCCGGAAGCGAAGCGGGATGTGTTCCACTCCAGCACCTTCGGCACCGGCGAAATGATGCTGGATGCCATCGAAAGAGGCTGCCGGCACATCTACCTAGGCTTAGGAGGTAGCGCCACCAGCGACGGCGGCATGGGGATGGCCGCTGCACTGGGGGTTCGCTTCCTGGATGAAGCAGGGAATCTCCTTGATCCGGTTCCCGCTTCGATGGAGGCGCTTCACTGGGTGGATGTAAGTGCACTGGATTCCCGGATCGCCGAAACCTGCATCACCGTAATGAGCGATGTGAAGAACCCGCTACTAGGGCCTTCCGGGGCGGTCTACGTGTACGGTCCCCAGAAGGGAATCCCAGAAGAAGGACTTTCCAAGGCGGATGCAGCCATGGCGCATTATATAGAAAAAGTCGAACGCGCCACGGGGAAATCCCTTCGGCACATTCCCGGTGCCGGGGCGGCCGGAGGTCTGGGGGCGGGGCTGCTTGCTTATACCCCTTGCGAAATCGCATCCGGCATCGAGACGGTGCTGGACCTGCTCTGCTTCGACGAACTCCTGGCAGACACAGATGTGGTCATCACCGGGGAAGGACGGATGGATTCTCAGTCCGCCTTCGGCAAGGTTATCGCTGGGGTGGCGGGCCACTGTAAGTCCCGAGAGATTCCCTGCCTTGTTCTGGCGGGAAGCCTAGGGGACGGAGCCGAAGACATGTATGAACTGGGGGTTACCGGCATCATGCCCCTGGTGGACCGGATTACCGATCTAGATGAGGCCATCCAGTACAGCGAAGATAACTGCTACCGAGCCGCCGTGCGAATGCTTCGGATTCTCCGGAGCGGAATGAGGATTCGATAAGGGATGGCGCCAACCTTCCGAATAAAATCCCGCCAATCTTCCGAATGATTTCCCGCCAATCTTCCGAATAAAATCTCGCCAATCTTCCGAAAAGCGATGGATTTTTCATTGAAATGTGTATATACTTACAGTATAGAAGATATGCCTGCGTGGAATCCGAACCTACGCTCCAAAACCGCAATTCGCACATCGGATACCCGTTACTATGTGGATCCTTCCATTGCTGCTGCGGCACTTGGAATTGGTCCCAACGACCTTATCAACGATCTCAAC